>JAZGGS010000326.1:0-3308 GCA_036480595.1 Ignavibacteriaceae bacterium | reverse complement strand
GAACGGTAAAAATTCTTAATATATTGTTGACTAGGTTTTAACAAAATAATTATGATGGATTACACCAAAGAAATAAAAAGAAATCCGGAAGCACGCTGGGTTGAGCATGGTTACGGAAACCGTTTCCAGGGATTCCAAAACCTTATGCGCTTACGCGTAGTAAACATCCTGCTTGTCTCCAGTCTTTACGATCTCTACCTATTTGAGGAAGACGGAAGATTATATGAATTGATACGCCACGAGTACCAGGGATTAAACCTCAGTCACTCTCCCGAATTAACAAGAGTTTCCAGCGGACAGGACGCAATTAACCGCGTTAAAGAAGAAGGAAGGTTCGACCTGATAATTACCACCTTGCATATTGAAGATATGACACCGCTTGGCTTTGCAAAATTGATTAAAGAAGCAGGTCTTAAAATTCCCATAATCCTTCTTGGGCATGATAACAGGGAATTGAAAGCACTTTTACAAAATCCCGAAAGTTCAGTCTTCGATAAAGTTTTTATTTGGACCGGTGATTTTAGAATAATCATTGGAATTATTAAATACATTGAAGACAAGTTAAACGTTGAACACGACAGTAAAATAGTTGGTGTTCAAAATGTAATTTTTGTTGAAGACAGCGAACGTTACTATTCAGCCCTTTTGCCTATAATTTATACGGAGATGCTTAAGCAAAGCCAGCGGCTTATCTCAGAGGGGATAAATCTTTCGCATAAGTTTTTAAGAATGCGCGCACGACCAAAAATATTACTCTGTTCTTCATACGAAGAAGCGTGGGAATATTTTGAAAAGTATAAAGAACTGATTCTTGGTATAATTTCAGATATTGCTTTTCCGCGTAACGGCAAACTCGATGATTCAGCCGGACTTAAACTGGCTAAGTCTGTTAAAGATGAAATAAGCGATATACCAATACTGCTTACTTCAAATAATGCAGACCTGGAAACAGATGCTAACAAAGCTGGAAATGCATTTTTGTTAAAAGATTCTCCTACTTTAATTTTAGAGCTTCAGCATTTTATGAATCGTCATTTCGGGTTTGGAGATTTTGTTTTCAGAACCCCTGATGGCAGCGAAGTTGATCGGGCAGGAAACTTAAGAAACCTGGAAGAAAAACTAAAAACTGTTCCGCCTGATTGTATAAAGTTTCATGCTTCACGAAATCATTTTTCTAACTGGCTTAAAGCACGCACAGAGTTCTGGCTAGCTCATCAGTTAAGACCGCGAAAAGTCTCTGACTACCCTTCTGTAGAAGGTTTAAGAGATTATCTTGTAAGTGCGCTCCACAATTACAGACTAATGAGACAAAGGGGAATTATTGCAGATTTTAACAAGGAAACTTTTGATCCTGAAAGCAGCTTTGCTCGGATAGGCGGCGGATCGCTTGGCGGCAAAGCCAGAGGATTAGGTTTTGCAAATACTTTGATCAGTAATTACCAGATCCGCGATCAGTTTGAAGATGTACAGATATCTGTACCACCAGCAATTGTTCTTGGTGCAAATGTTTTTGATGATTTTCTTGAGATGAATAAACTGCGAAGGTTTGCCTTAGAATCCGATGATGATGAAGAAATAACCAAACGGTTTTTAGATGCATCAAAATTTCCTGAAGAAATTCTTGGAGAATTGGCAGCATTCCTCGATCTTATTAATACACCGCTTGCTGTGCGCTCATCAAGTTTGCTGGAAGACTCGCAGTACCATCCGTTTGCAGGTGTTTACCAAACCTACATGATCCCTAACAACAACTCTAATCCGCTAATACGATTGAATGACCTGCTTACAACAATAAAAAGAGTTTACGCTTCTACATTTTACCAGGGTGCAAAAAATTACATTAAGATTACTGCCTACCGGTTAGAAGAAGAAAAAATGGCAGTTATAATTCAAAAAATGGTGGGTAATATTCATGAAAACAAGTTTTATCCTGAATTTTCCGGCGTAGCAAAATCATTTAATTTTTATCCTCTTCCACCTCAAAAACCTACAGATGGAACTGTATCTGTTGCTCTTGGTTTGGGTAAAATGGTTGTTGAAGGTGGTAACACAGTAAGGTTCTGTCCAAAATATCCTGATGATCTAATTCAGTTTTATTCTGTTCAGGAATCTTTAAATAACAGCCAAAGAGAATTCTATGCACTTCAATTAGATGAAAAAACGGATTTTGGAATTGTTACTTACGATAAACTTGTAAAGAACTTCGGGCTCGAAATTGCTGAAGCAGATGGAACTCTTAATTATGTTGGTTCTACTTACATTCCGGATAACGATGCTATATACGATGGACTATCCAGGGAAGGAATTAGAATTGTAACATTCGGACCAATATTACGAAACAAAATGTTTCCTCTTTCCAATATTTTAGAACTGCTGTTGGAGATGGGCAACTGGGGAATGGGAACTGCTATTGAAATGGAATTTGCCGTTAAAATGTCAACCGTACCCGGCAGGAAGAAAGAGTTTGGATTACTCCAGATAAGACCACTGGTTGTTAGTCACGATTTTGAAGATCTTAAAATTGAACAGGTTAAAAAAGAAAAACTTATTTGCCAGAGCAGCCGTGTGCTTGGTAACGGAATAATAAATGATGTATATGATGCTATTGTGGTAGATTATCATCTCTTTGAAAGGGCTAAAAGCAGAGAAGTTGCCGCCGAAGTTGCTTCCTTTAACACACAATTAATAAAAGAAAAGAAACCATATTTACTGGTTGGAGTGGGAAGATGGGGTTCTCTCGATCAGTGGCTGGGCATCCCTGTAAATTGGGCTCAGATTGCCGGTGCAAAAGTAATTGTGGAAACAAGTTTTAAAGACCTGGCTGTTGAACCTTCGCAGGGTTCTCATTTCTTCCAGAATATAACTTCTTTTATGATTGGTTACTTCACGGTCAGTTCTCTTAAGGGTGATGACTTTGTTGATTGGGACTGGCTGCTTAAACAGGAAACTGTGGAGAGTAAAACTTTTACAAAACATATAAGGTTTAAACATCCTGTTATAATTAAAATGAATGGGCATGAAAATAAAGGGATAATAATTAAACCAGAGTAGAACCTTGCAACAAGATAAATCTACAAGAAACCAACCTGTGCCCTCTACCTGCCCATACTGTGGTAATAAGCTAACTCCCTGGCAGCAAGTGCTTTTGGCAACGGATAGAGCTCTTGTTTGTAAGAAATGCTGGTACAGGATAAGTCCCTTCATTTTTGGGAAGAAGAAGAGGTACACAAACAATTGGATAAAAAACTAACTCTTTCCTACAAGGGTGTAAAGGAAGCTATAAAGGAGAAAAAAGTACATCCGCGTTT
>JAZGGS010000325.1:0-6178 GCA_036480595.1 Ignavibacteriaceae bacterium | reverse complement strand
ATAATCTTCAATTTCAAGTGGATAATGAATTTATTGCAAATAGTTTAAATGCACTTGACTATAAATTTAAGCTTACTTAAATTCAGTCACCAAAATTTACAAAAGATGAAAAATATTTCTAAAGAAGATTACCTGAGTACCATCTACAAAAACAGGGATTCTGATGGCATTATAAAAGGAAACCAGATTGCCGAGAAGATGGAGATTTCTAATGCTGCTGTAACAGATATGCTCAAAAAGCTTTCTAATGATGGCTTTGTAGATCACGAACGCTACCGCGGAATAAAGCTTACAGGAGAAGGTGAAGAGTATGCAAGGAACATGGTTAGAAGACACAGAATTTGGGAAGTGTTTCTTCACCAGGTCGTTGGACTTCCATGGGATAAAGTTCATGATGAAGCAGAAAACCTGGAGCATTCATCTTCAGATGAGCTGATAAGCCGGATGGAAGAGATGCTCGATTTTCCTGAATTTGATCCGCATGGAAATCCTATACCAAATAAAAACGGCGAGTTACCTGAGCAATCGCAAGGAGTGCCGCTTAATTCAGTTACTCCCGGTACAAAGGTAATTGTTATTAGAGTAAACGATATAAATAATGACTTTCTTAATTATATATCTAAAATGGGATTGGAATTGAATAAGGAGATTGAAGTTAAAGACTTCCTTGATTATGACAGCTCGGTTTTAATTTTAATTGATGGCAGGGAAGTAAATTTAAGCAGCAAGCTTGCATCAAATATTTTTGTAATTCAATAATTGTAATTTTTTAATATGGTAAATCCGTTAACAGCTTTACTAATTGGGACTGCTTTTATGGGCGTATGCCTATTTTTATTCTGGCCGGGCAGTGGAATAGTTGCAAGGTGGAATAGCAGGAAAAGTACTACAAGGCGTGCCTTAATGGAGAATGCTCTAAAACATCTTTACAACTGCGAATATGAATCTGTTAGCTGCTCAATAGAAACATTAGCGGGTAATCTTTCCATTTCATCCGATGAAGCAACATTGCTTTTAAGTCGGCTCGAAGTTATGGGATTAGTAAGTACTTCTGAAGATAATTTAAAACTTACTAACGACGGTAGATCGTATGCATTAAGAGTTATTAGAGTTCACAGGTTATGGGAAAAATATCTTGCCGATGAAACTAGTGTTGAAGAACTTGAATGGCATACTTCAGCAGAAGAGATAGAACACCAGATGTCTCCTACAGAAGCAAATGAATTAGCTGCTCAAATCGGTAACCCCGTATTTGATCCGCACGGAGATCCTATTCCTACTTCAGATGGTAAAATTCCTGTAAGGAGAGGAAAACCTTTAAACGATTTAAAGATCGGTGAGTTTGCAAATATTATTCACATTGAGGATGAACCTAACGCTATTTATACACAGTTAGTTGCAGAAGGGTTGTTCCCTGGAATGCAGATAAGATTAATTGAATTATCCGATAAAAGAATTCGTTTTACTGCTAACGGCGAAGAATGTACACTGGCTCCGCTCTTTGCTAAAAATGTTACCGTTGCCCCAATTAAAAGTGAACAGAAAATTGAAGGAAAGCTGAGGAAACTGTCTTCCCTAAAAGTGGGAGAAAAAGGAACTGTGCTTGGAATATCTAAAGCTTGCAGGGGACAGCAGAGAAGACGGTTGATGGACATGGGTGTAGTTCCAGGAACTGAGATAGTAAATGAAATGAAAAGTGTTGGCGGCGATCCTATCGCTTATAGAATTAAAGAGGCAACCGTTGCATTAAGAACAAAGCAGGCAGATAGAATTTATTTAGTGCCAGATAAGGAAAGCGAAAAAAATGTCTGAATTTAAAGATCAGAATTGCGAAATATGTCCTGTGCATAATACCGGGCACTTAAAAAAACTCGGTATAAACATGAACGATTTTAATTTTGTTGTAGCATTGTCTGGTAATCCTAATACAGGTAAAAGTACAGTCTTCAACAATCTAACAGGATTAAGGCAGCACACAGGAAATTGGCCCGGTAAAACTGTAACCAGGGCTGAAGGTGGGTTCGGGTACAATGATTATAAATTCAAACTTGTGGATCTTCCCGGAACTTATTCGCTTCTTTCAACTAGCACGGATGAAGAAGTTGCCAGGAATTTTATTCTTTTCGGGCAACCGGATGTAACTGTAATTGTTGTTGATTCAACACGGCTTGAAAGAAATCTTAATCTTGTAATTCAAATCCTGGAAATAACTGATCATGCAGTGGTTTGCTTAAACATGATTGACGAAGCAGAACGATATCAAATAAAAATTGATGAGAGAAGTTTATCAAAGGAACTAGGAGTTCCTGTTATACCGGCTGCAGCTCGGCAAGGAAAAGGCATGGATGAACTGCTGAAAGCTATTTACGAAGTAGCTACCGGCAGTTATATCTGTAAACCGCATCGCATTAAAAATATATCAACAGAATTAAACGTTGCAGTGGAAAAACTATCTGAAAGAATTAATAAAGAATTTCCAAACCTTCAGAATGTAAGATGGGTTGCCTTAAGATTGCTTGAAGGTGATCAGAGCATAATTGATGCAATACGTTCGGGTGAACTTGAAAATATTAAACCGGGAATTGCTGAACCAATAAAACAGGAGCTGGTTCCGGATTAAGTATGAATAGAGAAACAAAAAGCAGAAGAGAAGCAATACTGTCAACCGCAGACAACTTTCGTTGGGAGCTTGGTGAAAATCTATATGATAAATTAATGGAATCCATTTACACCAACGCTTCCCGTATTTCCGGTAAAGCGGTTACAGCCCCGGGAGAGAAAATTAGGTTTAGCTGGGAAAGAAACCTTGACCGGCTATTAACAAGCAGGCACCTAGGATTTCCTGTTATGTTTCTTATTCTTGGTATCGTTTTCTGGTTAACTGTTGAAGGTGCAAACGTTCCTTCAGGCATGCTTGCATCATTACTGATCGATACTCTTCACCCGGTTATTAAAGGATTCTCGTTATCAATAGGATTGCCTGTTTGGCTGTCCGGAGTTTTAGTAGATGGTGCTTACCTGGCAATGGCATGGGTTATAAGTGTTATGCTTCCACCAATGGCTATTTTCTTCCCTCTTTTTACTTTACTTGAAGATTTAGGATACTTACCACGTGTGGCATTTAATATGGATAATGTTTACAGGAAAGTTGGTGCCCATGGCAAACAGTCATTGACTATGGCAATGGGTTTCGGATGTAATGCTGCCGGGGTAATTGCGGCAAGAGTTATAGACAGCCCGCGTGAAAGATTAATAGCAATAATTACAAACAACTTTTCGCTTTGCAATGGAAGATGGCCCACACAAATTCTTATCGCCACAATTTTTATCGGTTCTGCAGTACCGGCTTACCTGGCAGGAATAGTTTCGGCTGCAGCAGTAGTTTTTGTTGCCATCCTGGGTATTCTATTTAGTTTGGGTGTCTCCTGGGGATTATCAAAATCAGTATTAAAAGGAGAAGCTTCTGCATTTAGTCTTGAGCTTCCACCATACCGTCCGCCCCGGATTATGCGAACACTTTATACATCTTTAATTGATAGAACAATATTTGTGCTTTGGCGCGCAATTATTTTTGCTATTCCTGCAGGTGTTGTTATCTGGCTGGTTGGTAATGTAACCATAGAGGGAGAAACCCTCGCATTATATTTTACTAACAGCGTAGGTCCAATAGCATTACTTTTTGGTTTAAACGGGATAATTTTTCTTGCATACATTATTTCCATACCTGCTAATGAAATTGTTATTCCATCTATCTTGATGTTAACTGTTATGAATCTTGGACTTTTGGGAGTTGGCGAAGGTGCCGGTGTTATGTTCGAGCTTGATTCAGCAGCAGCTACCGCGGATATCCTGGTTACTGGCGGCTGGACTCTTTTAACCGGCATAAATTTAATGTTATTCAGTCTTTTGCATAATCCCTGTTCAACAACTATTTATACAATTTATAAAGAAACTAAAAGTATTAAATGGACTGTAATCTCCACAATCCTTCCGGTAATTATCGGGTTAATTGTATGCTTTTTTGTTGCACAAATCTGGCTGCTTATTGCCGCTTGAAACAGATCGACTAATTTTTTATTCATCTAATCATTTAGGAATAAAATTGAAAAAATTTATTCGACACACTCTTATTATTGCATGGTTTGTTCAGGTTGTTTTTATAAACGGATGCCTGGCACAGGAGGAAAATAAAATGGATGAACACAAGTTTACAAATAAACTAATTAATGAATCAAGCCCCTACCTTTTACAACATGCACATAACCCGGTAGATTGGCATGCGTGGAATGATGAGGCATTGAGCAAAGCAAAGAGTGAGAATAAACTTTTAGTTATAAGCATTGGTTATGCAGCTTGCCATTGGTGCCATGTAATGGAGCATGAATCTTTTGAAGATACAACTGTAGCAAATGTGATGAACGAGTTTTACGTTTCGATTAAAGTTGACAGGGAGGAACGCCCGGATGTTGACCAGGTTTATATGGATGCAGCTTATTTAATTACCGGGAGTGGCGGCTGGCCGTTAAATATTATTGCTCTGCCAGATGGCAGACCCGTTTATGCCGGAACATATTTTAGAAAAGATGATTGGCTGAAGGTATTAAACTACTTTAAAGATCTTTACATAAAAGAGCCCGGAATGTTTGAACAGGAAGCAACAAAACTAACAGAAGCTATTAGATCAATTCGTATTCCGGGAATTAATAATGAAGATACACTTTTTACAAAAGATGAACTCAACTCAGCATTCATCGGGGTGATAAATAATATAGATTATAATGAAGGCGGAACAAAGGGAGCTCCAAAGTTTCCTATGCCGGATATTTATAAATCTCTGCTAACATTTTATTATCACACAAATAATAAAGAAGCTTTAGAGGCTGTTACAATAACGCTTAATAAAATGGCACTTGGCGGAATTTATGATCAATTGGGCGGAGGGTTTGCACGATATTCAACAGATGATAAATGGATTGCTCCTCATTTTGAAAAAATGCTTTATGATAACGGGCAGCTTGTTAGTTTATATTCGCATGCTTATAAAGTAACCGGTAACGTGCTTTATAAAAAAGTTGTTTATGAAACTCTTGATTTTGTAGAAAGAGAACTAACCGATAATTCAGGTGGATTTTATTCTTCCCTTGATGCAGATTCTGAAGGGGAAGAAGGTAAGTTTTACGTGTGGGAAAAAGAAGAGATAGATAAGTTGCTGGGAAGTGATACCGAATTGTTCTGCGAATATTATTCTGTTGAAGAAGGGGGAAATTGGGAAGAGAAAAATATACTCTTCATCTCTCAGGATAAAAATGAATTGCTCGAAGAATATAGTCTCGATGAAGAATCGCTTGATAAAAAAATAGATGGTGCAAGAGAAAAACTTTTCAAAAAAAGATCTAAAAGAGTAAGACCCGGGTTGGATGACAAAATCCTAACCTCTTGGAATGCCCTTATGCTCGGCGGATACATTGATGCATATTTTACTTTTGGTGAAAAGAAATTTCTTGATGCTGCTTTAACGAACGGGAATTTTATTCTGAATAACCTGGTGAAAGAAGACGGCAGACTCTACAGGAATTTTAAAGAGGGTAAGAGCTCTATAAACGCTTTTCTTGATGATTATGCTTACACAATAGAAACGTTCATAAAACTTTATGAAGCCACATTTGATGAAACCTGGCTCTATAATGCAAAGTCATTAGCCGATTATGCATTACAGCATTTTAGCGATAACAAAAGTGGTTTTTTCTTCTTCACTTCTGATGAAGATGATCCGCTGATTGCAAGGAAGATAGATTTTTCAGATAATGTTACGCCTTCATCCAATTCATCTCTTGCTGCGGGTTTATTTAAATTATCAAAATATTTTTATAGCGAGGATTACGAAACTGTAGTTAAAAAACTGGTTTTGGCAATGAAAGAGGTTATGTTTAAAAGTCCGGCATTTCATGCAAACTGGCTCAATACAGCATCTTATTTAGTATATCCTTATTTCGAGGTTGCAGTTGTGGGAGATGGTTTTGAATTATTCAGAAAAGAAATCTCGCAAAGTTATTTACCAAATATTTCTGTTTTAGGCGGTAGCAAAAACGTTTCAATGGAACTTCTTAATAATAAATATGTTAACGGCAAAACAATCATCTACGTTTGCGAAGATAAGGTTTGCCAGCTTCCTGTTGAA
>JAZGGS010000324.1:0-7431 GCA_036480595.1 Ignavibacteriaceae bacterium | reverse complement strand
AACCCCGTTATCTTTTGCTTCGCCGCGAATGTTATTTCCATAATCGAAAGTTATTACACCGCGTTTCTGGAATTCGAGCATAGCTTCAACATGCTTAACAATTGTTTGCTGTGCTTGCTTAATATATTGTTCAGGATTTTCTTTTCTGAGAACAAGTGCTTGTTCAAAACTCATACTCATCGGAACATAACCATTTAAAGTATCGTGTGCAGAAGTCTGATCTGTTAAAACATCAGGAATAATATTTTTTTCTAAAATTTGAGGAAGAATTTCTCCGGCGTTACCAATTATAGCAACTGAGAGTGCTTCTCCATTTGCTTTTGCATTCAACACCTTTTCCAGTGCTTCATCCAGGTTGTCAGTAAGGTAATCAAGGTAACCTGTACTAACTCTTTTCTGAGCCCGTGATCTATCTACTTCAACACCGAGGAATGCGGCTCCGTTCATAGTTGCTGAAAGTGGTTGTGCGCCACCCATACCGCCGAGTCCTGCAGTAAGCACGAGTTTACCTTTTAAAGTACCATCAAAATATTTTCTTGCACACTCAGCAAATGTTTCATACGTACCTTGCAAAATGCCCTGGCTGCCAATGTAAATCCAGCTTCCTGCAGTCATTTGTCCAAACATTGTAAGCCCCAAACCTTCCAGCCTTCTGAACTCATCCCACGTTGCCCATTTTGGAACCAGCATTGCATTCGATATTAAAACGCGCGGTGCGTTAGGATAAGTTTTAAATACTGCTACAGGTTTACCTGATTGCACAAGGAGTGTTTCATCATTCTCCAATTCCTGCAGCGATTTTATAATAGCTTCGTAACATTCCCAGTTTCGTGCTGCTTTTCCGCTTCCACCGTAAACAATAAGTTCATCGGGATTTTCCGCCACTTCAGGATCCAGGTTGTTCATCAGCATTCGCATTGCTGCTTCCTGTATCCATCCCTTACATTTTAATTGTGTGCCAACAGGGGCTTTAATTTTATGTTTTACATTTCCCAGAACTTATTTATCCCTTTAAGTGATTTTCGTACAAATTATTATATTGATTATATAAAGATTTCACCATCCACTTTTTAATAAACCAGCTACTCGCCATTTCTTTTTGCAGATGGTTTATATTTTCCTTCAGCTGATGTGTCAGTCTTGTTTTTTCATCTTTAGTTAATTTTATAATCTCTTCTTCCGAGGTCAGTTTTCCGAGGATAGAATTGAATGCTCTTACTTCCCCAAAGTATTCTTTATTTCCTTCTAACTGTTTAAGTGCCTGTTTGCAAAATGAACTAAGCAGTTTCCTTTCATTTTTATCAAGCTCAAAATTATAGTTTGTGAATAGCTTCTTTTTCATCTTTCTCCGATAAATTTTTTAGTGAAAGCAGCTTTTTCCGAATCTTCTGGTATCCTGGTTTTATAACTTTATATATATAATAAAGCCGTTCGCTGTATGGAATGAATGCGGATTTCATTGAATTGAGGGTTATTTTTTCAATATCATCAAGGTTAAGATTAAAGTGTTCAATTGCGATTAAAAATTCGTTTGATAATGTTGTGTTACTCATCAGCCGGTCATCGGTATTAATTGTAACACGAAATTTTTCTTTAAAAAGAGTCCCAAAGGGATGGTTTTCAATTTTATCTACTGCTCCTGTGTGCAGGTTACTCAACAAACAAATTTCCAGGGGAATTCTTTTATCAAGTATATATTGAGCAAGCTCACCAAAGGCAATAACGTTTCCATCCTTATCTAAAGTTAAGTCATCTTTTAGATGTGTAGCATGCCCAATTCTGTGGGCCCCGCACCATTGTATTGCCTGCCAGATGGATTCTTTGCCAAAAGCTTCACCTGCATGGATTGTTATGTTAAAATTAGCACGCTGGATAGACTGGAAAGCATCAATATGTTTTTTGGGAGGATATCCTCCTTCCTCGCCTGCAAGATCAAAACCTACCACACCTTTATACCGGAAATTAACTGCGAGTTCCGCCACTTCCAGGGTGTCCTTCATATTTCTCATCCCGCATAAAATCAAACCATATCCAACTCCAAAATCTTTCCTTCCCCGTTCCAATCCTGCCAGCACCGCTTTAACCGTATCATCAAGATACAATCCTTTTTCTGTATGGAAAACAGGAGCAAATCGTATTTCAACGTAACAAACGCCATCATTTTTCATATCTTCTATCATCTCATAGGCAACTCTTTCCAATGCCTTGCTGGTTTGCATTACACCGCAGGTATGTTCAAAACCTTTTAAAAATTCAACTAAGCTTCCGGCAGTAATCCCTTGGTGAAACCACTTTGCCAGTTCATCAGCATCCTGGCTTGGGAGCTTCATGTATCCTTGTTCGTTAGCTAAATCGATTATTGTTTGTGGTCTTAAACCACCATCCAGATGATCGTGCAAAAGCACTTTTGGAAGCGATTTTATCGCTTCTTCAATAGTCATATTTCCTCAAACTTTAAATCGAAAAATATTATATTCTGCCAGCAAAAGCAATTTATGTAAGATTCCTCTTGCTGATTGAGGCAATACTCAATTACAGGGTTGATTGATCTGTAATGTAAGATGAACAATGGTTCATATCCTTGATTATCGGGGGGTAATATGGTAAATTTGAATTCGCTAATTGAGTTAAATTGATGGAGTAAACATGCAACATTCGAAACTTTTAATTGTAATTTCTTTTATTATCGGGATGGTTTTTACCGGTTTTCAATGCTCATCCACAGAACTAACCAGCGCCAAGCTCTATATTGAGCAGGATAACTTTGATAAAGCACTGGAGATGCTTCAGAAAGATGTTGAGCAAAATCCGAAAAGTGATGAAGGATATTATTTAATGGGTCACGTATACGGCGAATTGGGTGAGGTGGAAAAAATGGTTTCTTCATTTGATAATTCGCTTGCTATAAGCAATAAATTTGCAACAAAAATTGGTGAACAGAAAGAATTTCACTGGGCTAACATTTTTAATAAAGGTGTAAACAACTTCCAGAGAGGGAAAAACGTTGCTGACCCGGACAGTTCAATAATTTTTTATGACAGAGCAATAAAGTTTTTTAAAGATGCTTCTTTAATTGAACCGGATTCGGCTGATAACTACAGTAACCTTTCTTTCGTTTATTTAAGTGCCGGTATGAGTGAAGAAGCAATCGATCCTTTAAAGAAATTAATTGAAATGGAAAAATCAGAAGACGGATACCAGTACCTGGGCCAAGTTTACTACACTCTTGGTGCTAATAAAAATATTGATTTTATAAACAGTAAAAATCTGCAGGACAGCATTGATGCTGTAGATTATTATAATAATGCAATAGATGTGCTTGAAGAAGGAAGGGACCTTTATCCTGAAAATACAGATATATTGGTCGCACTTTCTGAATCGTACGTTGGTGCAAATAAAATTGATGTTGCATTGGATGCATTTAAAGCAAGTGTAGAGCAGGATCCCGGCAACCAGCATTTCAGGTACAATTACGGTGTGTTATTGATTAATGCAAGTAGGTATGAAGAAGCTGAAGAACAATTTACTAAGGCATTGGAAATTGATCCTGATTATGATAATGCAATTTATAATCTTGGTGTTACTTACGTTAAGTGGGGAACACAGCTTAACCTGGATGCTGAAGAACAGGATATTATTAGTGAAGATTATAAACAAAAATATGAACTGGCGCTTCCTCATCTTGAAAGAGTTGTAGAATTTGATCCTACTAATGGACAAATTTGGGAAATACTTGGCAAAGTTTATTCCGTTCTTGGTATGCATGAAGAAGCTGCCAATGCTTTCGTTAAAGCCGATCAGTTAAGGTAGTAATAAAATAAATAAATTAGGCAGGTTAGAATGGATCAGAAAAAACAGCCGCAGGGGCAGCAAATTAATATTGAACTTGGTGAAAAAGAAGCCGAGGGTATTTATTCAAATCTTGCTATCATTACCCATTCACCGGCAGAATTTATAATTGATTTTACACGAATTGTACCGGGCGTGCCAAAAGCCAAAGTGCACGCCCGTATTATTACAACGCCTCAGCATGCTAAAATGCTGCTTAAAGCACTAAAAGATAACATAGACAAGTTTGAAGCTCGGTTTGGCGAAATAAAAATTGAAGCCCCATCAAATCAGCATTTTGGTTTTGTCCCTCCAAAGGGTAAAGAAAAGGTTAACTGATTACAGCTGCGTGCTCCGGGATTTTGTTACTTATATGAATTAACCCCTGTTCCGAATTGAATTTCATATTGCAACAAGTTCTATGCAAACATTAGTTTTACTTTTGCTTTCAAACCGGCTATCGGTTTCTCTTAGTTCAAGATGGAAATTTTAAATTGGATTAGTGCTTCATCCTTGGCAGGGTAATCAATGCTCCTGCAAGAAATACTAAGTTAGCAAACCATGCAGTTATCAACGGGTCCAAGGCACCATTCTTCCCAAATGCCTGACTTACTTTCATAAACACCAGGTAAATAAAAGTAATCAAAATATTTATTCCTACCTGCCCGGCTAATCCGCTCTTTCTTCTGCTTACAGAAATCGGAAGCCCGAAAAGAACAATAATTAAACTTGCTAACGCAAAGGCATACCTGGAATGATATTCTATTAAGGTTGCTGTAGGATCGTATCCTGCACGTTTCTGCGATTCAATCAGTTCCGATAATTCAGTCAGGTTCATCTCCTGTACTTTTTGCTGTTTCTTTGTAAGATCGATTGGTTTAAAGTTAAGATTGCTTACAGCTAATGAATCGAAAAAACTTGCTGATTCCCTTTCGTCTGTAAATACTCTTTTAACTCCCTGTAGTGCAATCCATTGAGCCGATAGAGTATCGTAACTTAATCTCTGTGCATCAATTCTTCCGGTCATCCTGGTTGGGTTATCTACATCAAAATTCTGTATGCTTACCCTGTTGGCTTTGTTTGTTCCGGCATCAAAAAAAGAGATACTAATTATCCTGCTTTCAGAATCCTGGAAGTAGATGTTGCTCCCGGTAAATGATAATCCTTTTTTAAGATAAACCTGTGCTATATTAATTTTCGTTTTATTTGCCATCGGTACAAGGTATCCTCCAAAGTAAACTGAGAACACGCTTATTAGAATGGCTGTTACTACAAATGGAGCCATAAACCTGTACAGACTTACTCCGCTTGCCCTCATTGCAGTAAGCTCGCTAAGTACTGCCATTTTACCGGCAGTAAAAAGTGCAGCAAACAAAACGGAAACGGGTGTTATCAGTTTTATAATTTCCGGTGCAAAAACTACATAGTAATGCAAAATTTTAAGCGGCGGTACATCCTGGTCCAGAAAGTCATCAAGGTTTTCCATTGCATCTATTACTACAAAGAGTGCAGTAAAACCGAGCAACCCGAAAAATATCGTTTGCAAAAACTGTTTTGCCAGGTACTTATCAATAGTTTTCATATTTCGCTACTGCTGGTATTTCATTCTTTTTGGTACAAGTTTTTTAAGGAATGTAAATTGGATAGTAACAGTTTCACGGTTTGTTCTTATTAAAAGAACAATCCCAATTATTCCCAGGAAAATATTTGCAGCCCACATTCCAATAATTGGAGAGAAGACTCCTCTCTCCGCAAGCTTTTCGCCTCCTATCAGGAAAGCCCAGTATATAAGAAAGAAAAATAAGCCTATACTTGCGGCAACTCCAAAGCCACCTTTTCTAACCATTATACCAAGTGGTGCACCAATTAACATAAAAACTATGCAGGCAGCAGGAATGGCATATTTTTTATAGATCTCAACTTCAAATTTCTCTATTTGCCTGTTAGACCATTCAATTCGCTTCAAGTTAGAAATTATAATGTTCTTTGCTGTTTTAATCCTGTCCTGTATCCTTACATAGATTAGCGCATCCGTCCGGCGAGTATTAACTGTTGAATAAACCGTAGCGTATGCCGTGTCGTTAAAGAAATATTTATTTACTTCTTTCTCTAAACCTGCAAAATATTTTTTCCTGTTTAATTTGATGCTGTCAACAATCGCTCGCATACTTTCCACTCTTAATTCTCTTTCGCCTCTTAAACCTCCCTGCGATTGGCTGAAAGTAAATTGCTCTGCATCCATTGTAATTCTGTGTTTCTCAAAAACAAGCTTCCTGTACAATCCCGTCTCTTTTACATCCGATTCATGTATCTCACCGTTTCTTAAATCCATTATCAAGTTTTTCTGGTCGTTTGAAAAAAATATAGTTCCTTTCTCCGCAGTAACAACATTTATTTTTGCAGGATCGGTGTAATCGTAAATTGTTACCTGTTTAAGTTCGTTTTTTTGTTCGTCTATTTCTCTAACTAAAATTGCGTAGTTTGAAACTTCCTGCGAAAAGAATCCCGGCTCCAGTGAAAGGGTGGGTTTTTTTCTGGAAATATCTGACATTAAAATTTTTGCCTGGTGGTTGGCATCCGGAAGAATTTCGTTATTGAAAAGGAAAAGCAAATATGCCACAATAATACTTGCGACAAATGATGCTGACATCATTCTGTAAAGAGAGGCTCCGGAAGATTTTATGATAGTCACTTCATTGTTTTGAGACAAACTTCCGTACGTCATCAACGCTGCTACAAGTGTTGCCATTGGTATTACGAGGACGACCATCCAGGAGAGGTTGTAAGCAATTAATTGAACGATTAACCAGGTATCCAATCCTTTACCAACAAGCCGGTTTGCAAACTTCATCAAAAATTGAAGTAGCAATACTCCCATCATTGTAGCTGCTGAATAGAGGAAAGGCGCTATATGGTTCCGTAATATATACCTGTGAATAATCATTGATTAAAAATAACCAGAGGTTTATAGTTTAACAAGATTGTAAGTAACTTAATTAATAATAATAAAAGAATTTACTATATTTGGTAAAACTTATTTGAATCTGTCGTAATTTATTGCATGCAGAAATTTATACTGTTTTTTACTATTCTGTTGTTAACATTCAGTTGCCAGTCTCATAAGCCAGGTCGTATTGCTCAAATTTCTAAAGACGATTTGTACCCGAGATGGTTAATTGGGAACGGCTACCATACAGCGCAAACATCGGGTATAACCTATATTGGATCGAACAAGGAAAACGAAAAGTTTTTTCTTTTAGTGGATGATATTGGCAAAATTCACAGGATGAAAATAACTAATGATACTTCTTTCAGTTTCACTTCAATCTGTTTTAGTGAAGATGTACTATGGTATTTTAATGATTTTCCAAAACTTGATTTTGAAGAGATAACTTACGATAAATATACAAGTGATGTCTATTTATCAATTGAAGGCAATGAAGATAATTATAATGATTTTGTAGGCATCTATAAAATCGCTTTTGCTAATGATGACCTTTTGAACAGTGCCATTGTAAATATTGAAAGACTCAATATTCAACCAGAATCTGAATTTTATAAATATACTCAATGGAATATTGGTTACGAGGGCTTAGCTGTTGA
>JAZGGS010000323.1:0-2035 GCA_036480595.1 Ignavibacteriaceae bacterium | reverse complement strand
GGTTGGATGGCTGTACCGAAGAGAAAAGTAGAGGTTTTGAATGCAAGATTGGTTGCCTGATGTTGCACATGCAATATATTTGAAACTATAGCAGATTTCTTATGTAAATCAAGCATTTTTAGAACTTTAATTTTTCCAGGTTCAAGGCAGGAATCAAGCATTTGATGTCGTTAGGATGAATCACTATATATTGAGCTTTTCGGCCTCAATACAGATATTCTCAAGAAAGGATAATCGGTTGAGATATTCGTTTGATATCAAATATATTTAGTCATTTGCGATATATAGCGAGACTGTCGAAAAACCCTAAAAGCATGATTTTAAGGCTTATAACTATCTGATTTTACTACATACGAAATTCGTAACAATGCCTGAATTGGACTTTTTCGACAGTCTCAGCGTGGCCCTACCCCAGATCCGGCGCGGTTAATTCACTATTCAAGCTTTGTCACCGAATACGTTTGCTGTCCCAAAACCTTCCATATATAAGAATTAGTTTTTATCCCTAACTAATGCATATTTCAAAAACTTTCTTTCAGCTTCTCGAAAATCTTTCTCTGAATAAAAATTTAGGTTTTCCGGTATTCGAAATGCCTTTTTATTATTCTTTAATATCAACTTGAGACCAGCATTTTTTGTGTATTCTTTCTCCATAATCACCTCCATATAGATGGCAAGAATTATGTTGTGACTTGACCTATATTGCCTCCGACAATCAATACATAGGGCTCAATAGTATTAATCCATGACAAATTATCTTTTATAAAATTGACTCCATAGGGGTGAACCCTCTCCAAGCTATCGGCATGTATGCAAATCCCATCGATGCCGTAACGATTTATACTGAGTATATTAAGAAGTTTGGCGGCTGAACTTTCATCAAAATCGCCAACTAACTTTAAATGCAGCATATCACTGGTACGGTATGATAATATATCAAAATTATGAACCATATGCATTCCCCCTATCTTATCTTATTAAAAATCGATTTTATGCGCCCATTAATTAAGAATAAATCAGAAAAAGTTAAAGAAGTAATAATATGTTAAGCAAATATTATACCAAATCGAGAAATTATGTCACAATGTCAAGGATATTGAGCAGTTGGACAAATTGTAGCGAAAGGATGAGGGTGTAAATTCATAGAAAAATATAGGTAACTAAGGTTAGGCTATAAAAATCATGAAGTAAATTACATAAATTTATTACATTTTTTTCATAATTTACGATAATTCAGAGGGATGACAATCTGGATAGGGTAGATGGATCGGTCAGATTCTTTGATGTGTTCTCCGACGGATTATTAGGGTTAGCGCTGTAGAAGATTTGTTGCCTAAAGTTACACCTGCATATTATTTGAATTTATAGCAGATTTAGTTTGTAAATCAAGCATTTTTAGATCTTTAAATTTGCTAAGTTCAAGGCAGAAGTCAATTATGGAACAGATGTTCAATATATATGGGAAAACAATAAAAAAGCAGGGCCATTTCTGACCCTGCCTTGAGGTTTGGTGAATGTTGGTTAGCTATTGGTTATCTCTTCCATTATATTAAAATCAATTCCCTTAAAAAGGTCTATTTCTTTGATAATCATTTCTACCTCCTGTCTGAGAAGATCAGCACATCCCGAACGGAAAAAGTCCACCCTTTGAATACACCCTTCACAATTGACGATAGTCCGGCAACTCATACCAGACCCAATTTAGGCGGTGTCTCACAATATACTGGTAGCTCTATTTATTACATTAGACCAGTTTAGTAAACGGTGTTAATATGTCAGAAGGCCAAGGTGTCGGCTTTTGCTTCCGCGGTGATATGTTCTTCCCATCTCTTCTTGCCCCAGAGATCCGGAACAGTTTCTTCAATCTCTACAATTGTCTCCAAGCTTATGGCAAGGTCATCAAAAATTTCTTTCAATTCCTTTTCGGATGGAGCTAACCAAACGCAATATCGCACACCTTTTTCTATATTATAATAAGTCCGTATCCATGTAGCCTCTTCAACATTAGCTAATTTCCCCCAGTTTGCTTCCACTT
>JAZGGS010000322.1:0-2233 GCA_036480595.1 Ignavibacteriaceae bacterium | reverse complement strand
GAATTAAAATATTAAAATTCATTAAAAATATTGACTTTTCGCTCTATAATAATGATATTTGATTTACATGAGGAACAATTTTCTACTGATCTCCACAAAAAGTAATAAAATCCGGATTACCGTATATGGCTCGGACAACCTGAAATCAGCACAATGCCTGATTTTTATTCACGGGTTTAAAGGTTTTAAGGATTGGGGATTCGGTCCCTACATAGGTGATTATTTTGCGAAGAAAGGATTTTTTGTAATCACTTTTAACTTTTCGCATAACGGTATTGGTGAGGGAAAAACAGAATTTATTGAGCTTGATAAATTTGCAGAAAATACATTTTCACTCGAAGTTGCTGAACTTAATGAAATTATTGATGCCTATCTTAGTTCATTCTTTGGTGGAAGATCTGATAAAGGGATTGGGATTACCGGACACAGCCGTGGTGGTGCAATCGCACTACTAACTTCGCAAAGCAGACCGGAAGTGAAAGCTGTAAATGTTTGGTCTTCGGTTTCTAAGCTGGACAGGTATTCCGAAAGGCAGAAAGAAGAGTGGTGCAAAAAAGGTATCTTCAACATTTTGAATACAAGAACAAACCAGGTTATGCCGCTCAATTTAACTTTGCTTGAAGACATAGAAAAAAACAGCGATGCATTAAGTATTCAGAATGCAGTAAGAAATCTTTCAAAACCGTTATTAATTATACATGGAGAAAATGACCTTGCTGTTCCGTTTCAAGAAGCCGAGCAGCTTTTAGAATGGTCTGATAAAGAAAATACAGAGTTAGTGAAAATTGATAAAGCAGGACATACTTTCAATATAAAGCATCCCTTTGAAGGAAGCAATCCTACGTTTGAGACTGTACTTGAAAAAACAGAAAAATTTTTTAGAACAAATGTAAGCTGAGGTTATTATGACAATTAAAGAAAGTGCAAAGACAAGTAAATTCTTAAACATATTATCAGTTGTAAAAGCATCTGAATTATTCTGGATCTTTTCATTTGCAATTTTAACTGCTGTAGCTGCGCAGGTAACTATTCCTGTTAAACCGGTTCCATTCACACTTCAAACAATGATGGTTTTATTAGCCGGTGCTTTTCTTGGAGCTAAGAATGGTGCTTACAGCCAGCTTCTGTACCTTGCGCTAGGTGCTGTTGGTTTACCGGTTTTTGCTCATACACCCGAAGCAGGTATTGGTTTTGCAAGGTTGATCGGTCCAACCGGAGGTTATCTTTTAGCTTTCCCGCTTGCAGCCTTTCTTGTGGGTTATATTATTGAAAAGAACCAGAAATATTTAAGCGTGGTTCTTGCTATGTTTTTAGGAAGTGTTGTAATCATTCTTTGCGGCACGCTGTTTCTAAATTTTATATACCTGCATAACTTTATTGATGCAGTTACAGCAGGCGCAGCTATTTTTTCTGTTTGGATGGTAGTTAAAGTTTTTGCCGCAGCATCGGTTTACTTTGCAGTTTCCAAAAAGAACAAAAAATCTCGTTAATCTGTGTATATCATCAAGTAATATATATAGCTATAATCAATTGAAATTTGGTTGGAAATATTTAATAGTCGTATTATTTGTTGTTTTAACTGCTTGCTTTTCAGATCAGATTGAGAATGTGTATGCGGATTACCACGATGCAGCAAGCGAAAAGCTGTTTGAAAAAGACTGGATTCCGAATGAACTTGTTTTCGAATCAATGACAGATATTTATCAGAGGACAAATTTAGATGTTAATACGTGCATATTTAGTTTTGAGTTATCTCAAGATGATCTGAAAATATTAAAGAAAAAAGTATCTCCAGCAAAAAATGAATTAAAAAATGTATATGGAATTAGTACTCCATCCTGGTGGCTCAAGGGATGAGAAGGTGAAAATCAATATGTTCTAAATACAAATGAGGGAACCGTTCAAATAGCAATTGATTTAAAGAAAAATAAAATATTTGGTTGGAGAGAATAAATTGCTGGTAATTAAGGAAATTATTTCACCATAACACTGTTTTAGCAAAACCTGTATAATACTTAATGGAAATTAAAAATATCATCTTCACTATTGTATTTGTGTTATCGTTTGCACTTCTGTTCTGGAGCGGTCGAAATCTTATCGCTTATTTAAAAGTAGGTAAGAAAAAAGATAACAGGTTTAACAATTACGGCTTAAGAATAAAAAATGTACTTAAGATAGCTTTCGGACAATCGAAACTATTACGCGAACCAATTGCAGGGGCAGAACACTTCCT
>JAZGGS010000321.1:0-2848 GCA_036480595.1 Ignavibacteriaceae bacterium | reverse complement strand
CTTTGTGGCAAGAAAAGTTTGAAAGTAAATTGAACTCTTACATTTAATATTAAGCAATACAGTTCTGAAAAATTTTAGCGAGACAAATGATGAGTAAAATTTCAATAGTATCTGAACTATGGCAATTTCTAAAAGTTAGAAAGAAATGGTGGCTAGCACCAATTTTAATATTATTACTCCTTTTGGGTGGATTGATAATTGTAACACAGGGTTCAGCACTGGCTCCGTTTATATATGCAATATTCTAGTAACATTAATGCCTTATAAATACAAGATCTCGTTACAGAAGTTAAGGATTACTTTTATCCTCTCTGCTATTATTTTTTTCTACATTCCTGTTTCATTCCCTCAACCATTAAGTGTTAGTAAAATTGAACCGCCAAACTGGTGGATTGGAATGAAATGGAATAAAGTTCAGTTGATGA
Organism: Ignavibacteriaceae bacterium; assembly: GCA_036480595.1. Taxonomy (GTDB): domain Bacteria; phylum Bacteroidota; class Ignavibacteria; order Ignavibacteriales; family Ignavibacteriaceae; genus JAZGGS01. The sequence continues at coordinate 2,423 of JAZGGS010000321.1, read as the reverse complement.
TTTATGGAGAAAACTTAAGTAATACTGAAGTAAATTTTAATGACGATCGATTGAGGATTATTGATATTAAATCTGTTGAAAAAACAAATTATCTATTTGTGGATGTTTTTATACCGGATGATATTCCTGAAGGGAATTATACCTTGACGTTAAAGAAGGAAGATTATGAGATTAGCGTCGAGTATAAAATTCTATTGCGTGAATTCCCGGCTGAGTCTCATATTGGGTTTAACAATGAAGATGTAATTTATCTGATATTTGCAGACAGGTTTTGCGATGGTAATCCATTAAATAATACTATCGGAGATTCGCTTGATGAGTTTACATCTGCTGATCTTGATGGTAGAAAGGGAGGTGATATTGAGGGGATCATTTCAAAGCTTGATTACTTAAAAACCCTGGGTGTTACAGCAATTTGGATAACTCCTTTGCTTGAGAATAATATGTGGATGAGTTATCACGGTTATGCGGTAACTGATCTCTATAAAATTGACCCACGCTTTGGGAGTAATGAACAATATAAAATACTTGTTCAGGAAGCACATAAACGCGGAATAAAAATAATATTGGATCACGTTAGCAATCATGTTGGAATAAACCATTCTTGGATAAAGAATTTACCTGTGGAAGATTGGCTGAATGGAATACCAGAGAATCATATTATAGCACATCACGATAAAATGGCATTTTTGGATATTCACGGAGATAGCTTAGTAGTAAAGTTCACAACAGAAGGTTGGTTTCAAGATTATATGCCTGATCTGAACCAGCGTAACTCATTATTAAAAAAATATTTAATACAAAACACTTTATGGTGGATAGAGTATTCAGGATTAGATGGTATTAGAGAAGATACTTACCCATATTCTGATCAAGAATATTTATCAGAATGGGCGGAAGTGATATTAAATGAATATCCGAATTTTAATATTGTAGGTGAGATTTGGAAAGGAGTGCCATCTATTATTTCCGGGTATCAGGATAAATCACCAGTTAGGGAGCATATTTTTGAATCCAATCTTCCTGCAGTTACTGATTTTGCATTTGCTGATGCTGTTAGACTGTACTTATCGGGTGAGAAAAGTATTTATTACGTTTACGAGACTTTTGCACAGGATATTGTATATGACGATCCAAATAATTTAGTAGTATTTATGGATAACCACGATATCGAAAGGGCAATGTTTATCGCTAAAAATAATATTGAAAAAGTTAAAATAATATTAAATCTTCTTCTATTTACCAGAGGCATTCCGGTCATCTTTTATGGTACAGAAATAGGAATCTCAGGGGGTCAAACTCATGGTGAATTGAGACAACCGTTTCCCGGTGGCTTTGTTGGAGATCAGCGAAATGCATTTTTAAATTCAGGAAGAACAGAAAAGGAAAACGAAATATTTGATTACTTAACAGAGTTGTTAAAACTTAGAAAAGAATATCGTGTGTTGTCCAAAGGGAAGATGCGACATATTTACACCGGGGGAGATTTATATGTTATAATTAAAACCTATGAAGATGAACAAGCAATAATCATATTGAACACTGGAGAGAAAAATATTACTATTCAACCATCTCAGATCAAAATGTATTTAACGGATGCGAAAAAAGTAAGTAATATAAAATCTGGTAAAGAGTTCCAATTAAATGGTGGAGAATCATTAACTGTAATAGGATTAACTGCAGAAATATTTTTGTTGAAGAAATAGTACACAGATAATGCTGATTTATCAGATCTGCGCTAATCTGTAAAATCTGTGTCATCTGTGTTCCATTCCTAATTATTTATTATTGGAAGGTAGTTCAATGCTCGAAATTCAAAAAAAACTTACTAAGCCATTTTATGCTTTACTCAGTCTCCCTGCAACAGCAATGGGCTTTGCACTTTCGATACAGATTGCCGTATTAAGCTGGATATTAAACACAAAGTACGGATTGGATATTCACGAAATCGGAATCGTTTGGGCTGCCGGACCAATTGCAGGAATATTTGGGCAGGTTATAATCGGTTTAATAAGTGATAACGTTTGGTTTTGGGGGGGAAGAAGAAAACCATTTATACTTATAGGTGGCGTACTTGCTGCTCTTATGATAATTGCATTACCTAATATTGATAAAATAAATGATTTTCTAGGTGTTGGAAGTTTAATTGCAGTAGCGATAGCGGTTGCATTAACACTTGATCTTGCAATCAACATCAGTTTCAATCCAACCCGTTCAATTATTGCCGATGTTACTCCTGATGGAGTTCCGCGAACCAAAGGTTATACCTGGATGCAAACAATTTCAGGTTTCTTTGGAGTTATGGCTTATGCTATTGGTGCAATTATCGGAAATTATTTTTTAATATATGCCGGTGCTGTTCTTGTTTTACTTTTTTCAATAATTCCTCCATTCTTCATCGAAGAAAGTAAAGGACTAACATC
>JAZGGS010000320.1:0-5042 GCA_036480595.1 Ignavibacteriaceae bacterium | reverse complement strand
TGTGCGAAGTCCATCAAGTTCCCAATTTAGATACCAAAAAACGGTTACAAAAATAATCCCTATCCATCCTTGCAGCGGAAAACTTTTAAGCAAGTTGTTTTTCATATTTAGAAAATATCTTATTATTTAACAAATGTAGAAACAATTATATATAATGGTATTTATTCAAAATAAAATCAAGCGATAAAATAAAATTTATTTGTTGAGTAGGTGAGGGAAGAAGCTGAGATGACTGAAATCTTTTCAACATCAAAAAAAAAGACCACCTGTTAAGGGTGATCTTTTAATTCACAAAATATTAAATGAAAGTTTATTTCATTAATATCATCTTCTTAGTCTGCACAAAGCTTTTTTCTCCGTTAGATGGAACAGCTTCAATCTTATAGAAATATACACCGCTTGAAAGGTTTTGTGCATTGTAATTATATTCATATTGACCTGCATCCAGTTGTTCATTTAAAATATTCGATACTTCATTTCCAAGAACATCATAAATTTTAAGTGTAACATTGCTGGCTTCAGGAATATTGAACTTAATCATTGTAGCCGGATTAAACGGATTTGGATAATTTTGAGAGAGTTCATAGTCTGAAATCGGCTCGCTAACATTTTGAATTCCGGTTAATAAATTTTCTCCATCATAGTAGACACCATTTGGTCCCCATGCCCAATACGTAATTGCACTATAATTAATGTTCGCACCATCTCTATAAATTGCGCAAACAGGTGGATTTGTACCAGTAAGTGTCTGATCATTTACTTTATAGGTTGTTGATCCCAAGGAACCGTTGGTTCCTCTCCGTACATTGATAGAATCCAAACTGCTGTTAGAAAATATTGCAACAAAATCTCCTGCTGTTCCCATAGAATCAGACGATACGTGGGTCCAGGCGGTAGTCTTTGGATCTTGGCTACGCTGATCTAAAATATAATCCAAACCCCAGGTTACACCCCCGTTTGCAGAACTATGATAAACAGCTAAACCGTCTTTAGTGCAGGTTACAATAATATCTTTAGGATCAGATCTTCTTGCTTGTTTCACTGCTACTACTGGTCTTTCATAAGTATCGCTGGTAGTTCCGGCAAGAAAAATAGTCCTGTAATCAGTTGATAAAGTAGACCATTTAGTAACGAAAGCTCTGATTGCAGAATATCCAGTAAATACTCTTTCTGTCACGATCATTACAGAATCTGAACCAGTATCTGAACCAGGTAATAATGACGCATTTGGAAATCTATCTACCCAAAGAGCGTTCCCAATTGGAAGAGAAACAGATGTATGAGTATCACCCCAATTTGTACTGCGATAAAGATTAATATTATATGTTGAATCTGCATCATTACTATAATCGCCAACTATGCAGCCTATCCAAGTTGCTGATCCCCAATATTGTCCATCGCTGAATGCTGATACATAATTAAATTCTCTTCCTGAAGGAGGTGCATCAATACTCTTAATTAAATAATTACTTGTTGCCGGATTAAGAGAGAAAAAAGCTAAATTGGCACCATCATTATTTGTCCCAGCAGAGTGTGTATAATACACTATTACCCGAAGAGAATCATTAATTGTTCCTCTTATATCAACTTGCATTGATAGTGTCATAATATATCTGTTTACCGAAGGATAAAAAATTCCTCCGATATATGACCAGTTCTGTCCATCGTTTGTTGATCTGAAAACACGAATGCCTCTATAACCAGCTTGGTTAAGTGAGTGAGCAAGATACATGTTGCCATCATCGCCATATTTCAGATCAAGATTTCTTCTTTGATAATTTGAAGTAGCACCGGTATCAACAAGAACATCATTGTCTAGCCAATCTGTTTCAAATCCAGAGTATGAGTAATTTAAGTCAGGTAATGGCATTTCATCAGGACGTTGATATTCGGATGTACCAACAACTCTAACTCCTTCCGAATAGTTTTTCAGAATCAGTTCATTTAATTCCTCAATCCTGGTGAAATCCTCATTATGTCTGGCTTCAGCTAGCTCATCAAGAATTTCGGTTGGAACTTGTACACCTGAAAATGTTTGATTTTGAATATATGCTTTCTCTTCAGGTGTTATTGCGTAATCACTTCCAACTCCGACTACAGAATTTGGTCCTATATCTGAATTTTGAGCTTGAACAAAAATTGTAGAGCCGAATAAACAAATAATTACTGTGAAAACCATAATAAGTTTTTTCATTTTTTACTCCCGATTAAAAGTTGATTGCAAAATTAAACTACTTTAAGGTCCTCCTTTCAGTTTTATTAAAAATGAATTATTTATGTTATTAATAATTTATACTATACAAATTGGAAACACAATAGTAATTATAATTAAATATAATACATTTCACTAAAATTATAAATAATCTCGTTACATTAATATCATTGTAATAATTTGTTTCCATCCTATTGAGAATTTCAGTTTAAAAGGTTTTTCAATAACAGAAACCATACCATAATTAATTCTTATTATAGTACTATACTTATAAACAATAGTATTTTCGGGGTGTCATAATTTACCGTCAAAATTTATATATCTTACAAAAAGTGGTAGGGTTTAAGATGTTTTCCATATCCAGGACCAAATTATTGTATTGTGATGATACTCACAAACAGGATTTTGATTAATAATCATCGAACAAGAAATTATGATTTTAGGCGATGGAGCAAAAGAAATAAAAGTATGATAACCTTAAAAACCAGTAATCCGGTATCAGGCATCAAGTATCCGGAATCATTTATCCAGAATATGAAGAGTAGATTTTACATTTCCTTTTCTGCGGTAAGAAGTTTTTCTTGAACAAACTGTCCCTGCTTATTGTGCTCGTCCGATATGTAAACAATACCATCTTCATCGTGGGGTTCACCATAAACTGCATGTACAGATTTTAAACCACCAAATCTTTTTCTTGCATCACAGATGTAAACAAGATCGCCCACTTCTGCCTGCATTTTTGCCATATCATTTTTAGAACAGTTAATAGTTTCTTCTTCGCCCGGTTTAACTTTCCAGTTGACTTTAATCATTTCACCTTCACGTTCGTTCACTTTTCTGCCCTTAAACATTTCTTTTGCTTTAGAAATTGACCACGCGGTTAAACCGGTTGTTTGTGCCTCTTCATCATACTTAACAAAGTAAGTAACCGTTAATGCAACCAGTGCTGATAGTACAATTGCAAGAAGGATTATCAATATTATTTCAGGATAGGATTCTGTATGAAGTTCCAGTAAGGAAGAACTGAATACAAGCAGAACAAAAATTATTCCTGCAGCAGTTGCAAGAATATACATTATGGTTTGATGATTCTTTTTTAATTTTATCTGTTCTACAAATTTTTTCTGGTATGCTGTTGTAAGTGTTACTCCAACCGCAACAAACATACAAACAAAAAGATTATATAAAGCTCTTATGTATGAATATGGATGAGAGGGATTCATTTCAATTCCATGATCAAACGGTGGTATAAGAATTCCGGGATAGTTTGCACCAAGTATCATCAACGCTACACCCCCAAGGAATGTTGATATTACAGCTGCGGGAGTAAACTTCCTCCAGAAAATTCCTAAAAATATCGCAACAACAAGCGGGGGAGTTAAAGTTGAATGGAAATAACCGTGTGCCTCGTAAACTGTTGGGAAGTTTTTGAAAACTAATACAGCCAGCACGCCAAGGATTGTAATAGCAACAGAGGAGAGTCTTGCTGCAAAAAGTTCACGACGGTCCTTCCTTCTTCTATCCTCTTTCTTTTTATCAAACCATTTTCTTACCGGGCGGTAAACATCATTTATATAGATGGCGGCAGTTGCATTTATTAATGTATCCACAGTCGACATAAGTGCTGCAGTAAGAGCAGCCATAATAAAACCAAACACACCGGGCGAAGCAACAATATTTGCAACCACTACAAAAATCTGGTCGGGCGAAGTGTTTGGCGGAACAACTTCCGGGTTTGAGACTGAAATTGCTTTACCAAGCCAACCTGCACATCCCACAACAATAGCTGAGATTGGAAGCATAAACAGAATATTGAACGACGCAGCTTTTCTTCCCTCATTAACACTTTTGGTTGCCATAAAGCGCATTATCAAACCCATGTTCATAAAGAGGAAGCCAATGGAACCGGCGACACCATCCTGCCAAAAAATTCCCACAAAGTTAAAACTCGACGGCTCGTTAAATTTTGCTAAAGGCATTTTCCATTCGGCTGGCAAGAGGTTCCAGAAAATATCGAAACCGCCAAGGTAAGTTATACCCAGGGCAAAAAGGAACAGACCTGCAAAGAGCAGAATGAATCCCTGCAAAAGATCTGTAAAGATAACTGCTGTCTGTCCGCCAAAGGTAATATAGATTCCGGTGATAATTGCAATTACAATTACCGCACCCATCAAGGTGACGTCAAACGTAGCTCCGAGTAGCTGGAAACTTTCCGGTAACATTGGGATGATCGCTTTGCCAAGGGTTAAAAATCCTATTCCTATGTAACCAATCATATAAAATAATAACAGGATGGTAGCTAAAAATCTTGCAGAGGGGCTAAATCGTTTTTCAAAATATTCAGGGATTGATCTTATCTTTGTATAGATAATTATCGGCAGCCATCCGAAAAGGAAAAAGGGAATAAAGAACCAATCGTTTATATAAGTCATGGTTGATGAAATACCATGCTCAAAACCTTTGGCTGAGTATTTAACAAAACTGTGGCTTCCTACTCCTGTTGCAACAATAGAGAATGCAATTAACCACCAGGCAAATCTTCTTCCGCCAAAAAAGAAATCCTTTGTACTGCGGTTGTATTTTCCAAAGTAACTACCGAAAAGCATGATTGCAAGAAAGTAAAAGATCATTACAATCCAGTCTGTAGAAGTTCCGATATTATGAAAAGTTTCTTGACCCATCTTATAAATACAACGCTGCAACAGTTAAAAGAAAGTGAAGCAGAACAAAATAAAAGAAACCGAAGAACATAACTTTATACCAGAAACGATGGCGTTTAATCTTCAGGTCGATAGCGCCGCTTTTTTTGATTAGATACATCCCGGTAAAA
>JAZGGS010000319.1:0-7529 GCA_036480595.1 Ignavibacteriaceae bacterium | reverse complement strand
TTCAGGGCTACTGACCTAGCGTAAATTCAGATTCAACATTTTTTAATGAAGAATCCACACCTTGAGGGCATATAAAAGATGAACGTCGAACATCGAACATCGAACGTTGAACATCGAATAATGTATTCTACCATTTATAATAAAGTCAAAGCGAAGCGCCTTCCACATTCGACGTTCGACGTTGAACGTTCGATGTTCGATGTTCAAATTATTGCATCTGAAATTACGAATAAACCTTCATATCACGTTGAAATTACGTATACAGGTCAGGAGTTCTGAACTTAGGGAATCCCAAAGTCTTTACAGCCATGTTTTTGCCCCTGAAAAGTGTTCCCTAAGACTGAAAAACGACCATTTTTGGCAGATTTCTTCATAAAATACAAGCACATAGCTTGGTCCGACAAGAGATGCTTACTGTATAGCGACAACCGCTCCGGGTACCGCTTTGGGATCCGATGTAGTGGATTTAAAGAAAGTTTTCAGACTTTCCCATCCACAGCGACTGAGCTCGGATTTGCGCTCGAAACGCTCTTCGTAAACCTGCTCAAAGGTTTCGAAACAATCCTCGACACAGCTATAGTAAGCGGAATCCTGCGGCTTGCGCGGTCGATAAACATCAACTTTTTCTGATTTTCACATAAATAGATATGCCAATTCCAGTTTTCAAAGAGCTCATCACCGATTAATTCAACTTCATGTATTTCTTTATACTCTTGTGGTGCAAGTAGAATAAAATTTTTAATTTCCAGTTTTTGCTCATCGCTTAAAGAAAGGGCATATTTAAGCCAATGATCTACAGATTCACGCACCACAACCTGTTTATATGTTAAAACAGAAAAAGCATTTTGCTCTAACTCCTTAATAAACTCATCATGAGTGTAATAGCACATCATATTAATATGACGGGCTTCTTGTATTTTTCGGTATAGGACTTCATCCTTTTCAGAAAAAGAAATACTTTGTCCTAGAATAAATTTACCTTTTGGTTTTAATATCCTGCTTATTTCCTTAAGCACATTTGGTCCATTTATCAGTTTGTATGACTGCCGGATAATGGCTATATTAAATGAATTATTTTTATAGGGCATTTTTTCTACATTGCCCAGAGTGGTTTCAATATTTTGACTGGCAATTTCCAAAAATTCCGGAGTTAAATCAATTCCTTTGACATTCCAACCATGTCTTTTAAAAGCAGTTCCCATAATTCCTGTTCCACAGCAGACATCAAGACAATGACCCTGATCTTTTTTTGGCTTACCAGCTAACTCAAGGTGGGCATTGATCAATTCTTTGTTTTCCATCCATTGAGCTGATTTATTAAAGGTATCTTTCCTTTTACCAAATTGACATCTTATCCTTTCTTCCTGATTCATTCTAGATCCTTTTTTTAAATTTTTTAGGTTGATTTAGATAACTGTTTCCTTCCCGGTTATAATTGTATGGTCTGATTTCAATACAATAATTAATATCATGATATGCTTTTTTCAATTCCTCTTTACTGACATTTTTTGCCATAAAGAGAAAATCAGGATCATCAATATCTTCTTCTATAGATTGCTCCCTGGAAAGCCAGGTAAGATGTTTAACTGGATCTTTTATAATACCTTCTTCCAGCATCTTGTGATATAAAGGAGTTCCTGGTATGGCTGCAAGGTATTTTACACGGGTAATTTCTTTATACTCCTTAACAAATTCACGTATTCTTATAAGAGATCCCTTGGTCTCATAAGGGGCTCCAATAATAAAAAGACCTCCCACCTTAATATTTGCTTCTCGGGTACTTTTTACTGCATTAATCATGTCATTTTTAGTTAATTTTTTATTATAGGAATTAAGAATTTCCTGACTGATAGCCTCAAAGCCATAAAGGATGATATCACAACCCTGTTCCTTCATTTTTTTAAGAGTCATGAGATCCACTTCATTCACTCTTGCAAAACAATTCCAGCTGAAAGAGTAAACAGAGAATGATTCATCCATCAGCCTTTGGATACGTTCAGGTTCACAAGTAAAAGAGAGATCATTGATCCAGGCATGTTTAAAATGGTACTCTTTTAAATACTCAATTTCCTTTTTAACACGTTCTATGGATTTGACTCTGTATTGTGGATGAGTCCTGTAGCAGAAACTACAACTATAATGACATCCCCGGGAAGTGGAAAGATAAATCTCATCAATATTTTTATTATATCTTTTCCATACTGATAGATCCTGAAAAGGAATCAGATCCAGATCTCCTAAAGGTTCCCTTTCCTCATTAACAATGATACTATTTTCTTTTTTATAGGAAATGCCTTTTATTTTTACAAGCTCCCCTTTTCTATCAATAATAAAGTCTAAAAGTTCAATTGTAGTAATTTCTCCTTCTCCTATAACAGCAAAATCAGCCAAAGTATTTTCCATAATAATTTGAGGTTCACTGCTTATGAGTGAACCACCAAGAATAACCGGGGTAGAGGAATTTATTTCTTTAGCAATTTCAGTTGCCCTTTTAATATAAGGAAAAGAGTCTTCATAGGTAGCAATAGTTATAATATCATAATCTTTAAGAAGATTCATTAAGATTTCCGGATCTGGATTTTCCCTTTGATCAAGAAGTTCAAATTTATATCCCAATCCCCTGAAAATTGCAGCCATAATCGAAGGTCCTTCAAAAGGTGCTGTGTGTACCCATTCCCATCCTGATGGTACAACAAAAGGTGATGGGGGAATAATCATACATATCTTTATATTTTTATCAGTTCTGCATTGGTGGGGCAAAGGAAGTTGTTTTAGACGTTCTATGTATTTATTCAAATTATCTGGCATTAAAAATTACCCAGTTCCAGTTTTCCATAAGTTCTCCCTTATCTTCACTGACATCACGAAATTTTTGCAGGTTTAAAGGAGTACTCCGGATTAAATTCATTACTTCATTTTTTTTTGATTCAGTCATCTCCGGTGCGTTTTTCATCCATCTGCTAACAGACTCACGAACAGACAATTGTTTTTTGCTGATAATTTTAAAACCGCTTTTTATCAGAATAGTCTCTATATCATTAATAGTATAAAACTTAAGCATCAATGCCTGTTTGGTTAAATGCAGCTTTTTAAGCCATTTTTCATCTTCTGAGTCCTCAAAAGGAACGCATTGGCTTAAGACAAATTTGCCATTGGATTTGAGCACTCTTTTAACTTCGCTTAGCAATGTCATTGGTTCAAAAAAAAAGAGAGCCTGCCGCATGATTACCATGTCAAACACATTATTATTAAAATGGAGAGGATCTTCTACATTATGCTGGACCACATTAAAAAAACGGGAAGCTTCATCAAGCATTTCTTTAGTAATATCCACACCTGTCATATCCCATCCGTTCTCTTTCAGAACTCGTCCTATTATACCAGTCCCACAACAAAGTTCAAGCCCTTTGCCAGGTCTGCCAGCAGCCTTCACATGAGCATAAAGAAGTTTTGGATCAGTAATCCAATTAACTGAATTATTAAATGTTGTAGCCCTGATACTGAATTGTTGTTGAACGACAATCTCCTGTTTTTTATTTTTCATAAAAAACTATTCCCTTTAAATATACAATTTAACAATTTTTAATTTTTCTTTTGAACCCTTTTCTCATTATAGTAAGAATCAAGCCCCAGTTGTTCTCGATTAAATTTAACTAAAGTCTGCATTGCATCACGGTTTAAAAGTCTGTACAGGGCTTTTACGTAATAAACAGCATTTTCACCAATGTCCCATGGGTATTTTCCTAATTTTTTTTGTAATCTAATACGTGCCTCAGGGTCATTAAGCATATCAGTCACTGCTTTTCTTAAACGATCCCGGTTTGGATTGCCCTTGTTAACCCATAGTGCTTTTTGTATTCCATCCCGCCATGCTTTAACCATCTTATAAGCATTATAAAGACTGCCTGAGGAAGATTCCCCCCATTTTTTTTTATATAATTCTTCCATAGTAAAAGAGTCAGGAAAATTAGGATCTTTATCGAATTTCCCAGTTAATGGATTATATAATCCGTGGTTGAAAAATATTTCAGCATGTTCTACACCCTGGACATGTTTCAAATGAGCAGCAGGATTTTCCCTGGTTATATTAACTTCTCTTCTTCTAAATGCCAGACGGTTTTCTGATTGGGACATGCCCTTTATTAGTATTGTACGTTTCTTCCAGTTTTTAGGAGCATTATGACCATCAATTAAAAGTGCTAATGCTAAAGATTCCGGTACTGTACCGGAATGAAGTGAATAGATAAGTACATTACTTTGCCAATTTAAGTTTTTGTCTCTGGAAACTATAATATTATTATGCATTATTGCGATGACATCATAGTCAGCATAATCATAAATTACATTTTCCTGTAAAAAGCTTACTGCATTGCCTCCATGGGAAACCATAATCATATAATCATCAAAACGCAGCGTCTTATGAAATTTTTCAAAACCTATCTGATCACGGGCACCGGGAATATGCCTGATTATTATTTTTTCTCCCAACTTTTTCTCTAATTCTTCAGCTACTATAGTTGCCCAGATAGAAGTCCCACCACCAGGTTTTTGCGGGACAATGAAAGTAAATTTTTTTGAACAGGAGATGAGAACCATAAGTGACGTAAGAATCATAAAAATATTTTTCATAAGTTTATCCTTTCATAAATTAATTATATTCCAGACGATTCCTGTTTTTAAGTCCTGTTACTATTATTAAAGTAATAAAAATAATCAGAACCATAAAAATAGGCCTTCTGAATAAATCACTTAGATTGTAGAGTTTAAAAGTTTGCAGGCTCAGTTTTTCTATACGTTCAGCCAGTATAAAACCGATCAAAAGAGAAGGACGCGAAAATTTAAGTTGCTTTGCTGCAATTCCAATAATACACATTATCAATAAAATGACAAAGTCTTCCCAGCCACCTGTGTATTGCATACTTGCCCAGATAACCAGAGCCATCAACACTGGGAAATAATGTTTATAGGGTACTACAGAAATTTTTGCAATGAAACGGCACAAAAAAATACAAATAATACCAGTAAGAAAAGTAGCAACTAAAAAACTGAAACTCAGATAATTAAAAAATCTAGTATCATTTGCCAGTTCTATAGATCCCATTTCAATATTTAAATACATGAAAAGGGAAATTAAAACTGCAGCAAAGGGGGCACCAGGAATGCCGAATAAAACTGTAGGGATAAAAGAGGATGCTTTTTGGGCATTATTTGCCCCCTCACATCCAATAACTCCTTTTATATTTCCATTACCAAATGTTTCACTGGGATTCATTGCCACAGTCTGTCCATAGGCTAGCCAATCTGCAATCGCTCCCCCTAATCCAGGTAAAATTCCAATGATAGAACCAATGAATCCACCCAATAAAGAAAATCTCCAATGTTTGTATCCTGCTTTAATTCCTTCAAAGGTTTGATTTTTGAAATCTTTAGCTTTAATTGCGGTTGTCTTCATTCTTTTTCGCAGTCCATCTAAAAGTTCGGGAACAGCAAAAAGACCAACTACTACTGGAATCAATTGCACGCCATCTAATAAATAATCCCAGCCAAATGTCCAGCGGGGAGATGCATTGACATCTATTCCCACTAAACCAATCAAAATACCTATTATAATAGCGATTAATGAACGAAACCAATACTTACTGGAAACAAATCCCACACTTGCAAAAGCAAGCAGAGCAAAAGCGAAAAGTTCAGGAATACCGAATTTTAAAATGATTTTGGCATACAAAGGCAGCAATAAAAACGTAAGGCTTCCCCAAAGAAGCCCATTGGATGTTGAAACTGTAAAAGCTGCTGAAAGAGCATAAGCAGCCTTGCCTTTTAAGGCAAGAGGAAATCCATCAACCATAGTAGCAGCAGCAGAATTAGCACCTGGAATACCCAGTAAAATCCCTGAGAAAGTGTCCCCAGTAGTAGAAGCAGCAACTACTGCAACACAAAAAACAACTCCTAAATAAGGATTATGACTAAAATATCCAATGAAAGGATAAAGAGCAACTAGACCTGTAGTTGCACCAACAACAGGAATAATTCCAATTATAAGTCCATAAGTAATACCCAGCAGTAGGACAATAATTTCTTCCATAAATATTTTTATGGTTAATGGGAGTTTTATTTTCAGCTATCGTAAAATATACTACAATAACCTGAATTTTATTCAAATTGGGTGCAGGGTATTTTTGATATATCTTTTTTACTCTAAGTTTATCTCCACAAGCTCATTTTTTTTCTTCATAGCATCCTCTTTCAACAAGAAAGGCGATTACCTGCACATCAACGAAAAAGCTATCCTTCTTGTCCGGTTCTTTCATAAATATAATTCCCCGGTAATTTGAGTGCCTGCAGCAGGTTTTTTAACTTAAGAACTTGAATCGTGCTTATATCCGAATAATCCGGCCCATCAAGAGCGAAGATTTTTGTCACTTTGTGGTTCATTGTCACGGCCGCATGAAGAAGTTCTCGCGGGCTTTTAGCTGGATGCTTTTTGAACAATCGGTACGATGCATCAAAATCTGAGACACTCACCGGCAGGACGCGATCTACAATTTCTTTGAAACACCTGTGCATTTTTTGCCCGAGAAACCGTTGACCGGTAAAACAGAACAGCTCCAGGATTTCCTGAAGATTCATGGCGGTCGTACACGCAGGTATTTTACCTTTGGCCACCTCTTCAAGGATGACGACAGCCCAGGCCTCGCCAATTTGCCCGGCAGCCGTAATGACTACATTTGTGTCAATCAGAAATTCTTTCAATTTCACCAATTTTTTCCAGCAGGTTGACTCTTTCCAATTCTGAAATATTTTCAATCCCGGATGCAAACGTTGAGCAGATCTCTTGTTGAGCGTTATTGATCATCACGGCTGCACGAAGCAGAATTCTCGGGTTGACGTTTGGATATTTCTTGCGCAGTTCACACGATAAAATAAAATCCTCTTCTGTAACTGGAAGCATCACTTGTATGATTTGCCTGAAACAACTGCAAAGAAGTTCCCCTTTGCCTGGCTCTTCAGATGAAAAAAACCGTTCTAATATCTCCTGGCAGACAAATGTATCGGTTATACCGCGTATTTTCCCAGCTGCAATTAAGTACATGACTTTTACAGCCCACCGATAACCCACATTCGCGGCGCAGTAAAAAGCGATACTGCTGTCAATAAATATGTTATTGGATTTTTTAACGGATAGCGGCATGGAAAATCTCTTTTTCAAGATCCGGCCAATTTTTAACCGGTGATTTGATCCTGGTAATGACCTTCACCAGTTCCAATCTCTTTTCGATCGAGTTTTTTTGCATTTCATTGATTAAAAATCTTTTCATCGCCGTTTCGTAATCAGCGCGGTTTTTTTCAAATTCTTTCGCTATTTCATCCGGTAAAACAATACTTATGGTTTTCATGAGTTCAGCCTTTCGAGAGACATTCATAACCGAGCGGTTTGGTCAGGTTCCATAACCTCGTTGGGTATATTAATCGACTGGATAATAACAAGATATGATTTTAATTGATATGCAGGTGATATAGATCAGTAT
>JAZGGS010000318.1:0-2418 GCA_036480595.1 Ignavibacteriaceae bacterium | reverse complement strand
GCAGTTGCTACACAATCATTTGCAAACACCAGTTTCGGTTGGCGGGGATTAGAGCTTTTGGAAAAGAGAGCTACACCTGAGGAAGTAATGGAAATTTTATTAAGAAATGATGACGACCCGGAACGGAGACAGGTTGGAATAGTTTCTTCCGACGGAAAATCAATTACATATACTGGAAGCAAATGTATTCAGTGGGCTGGCGGACGAAGCGGTCCAAATTATGCAATCCAGGGAAATATATTGGCCGGTGAATCTGTGGTGACGGCAATGGAAAAAACTTTTTTAGAAACCGACGGAACTCTGGCAGAAAGATTGTATGCTGCATTATTGGCTGGTGACGAACAAGGCGGGGACGCAAGAGGCAAACAATCCGCAGCTTTGTTGATTGTAAAAGAGAATGCAGGTTATGGTGGTTTTACAGATCGTGCAATAGACATCCGGGTTGATGATCATCCCCAGCCATTTAAAGAATTAGGAAGATTACTTGACTTTGCACAGATGAATTATTCCTGGAATGAAGGCTGGACTTTATTTACTCAAAAAAAATATGTTGAGGCTCTTCCTCATATGGAACGTACCGCGAAATTAGCGCCCGAGAACCCGGAAGTATTATACGATCTTGCTGTAATTCAACTTGCTGCAGGGAATAAAGAAATGGCAATTAATTCTCTGGAAAAAGCGATATCGCTAAATCCAAAATTAAAAAAGCAAGCTGCGGGAGATAACGATTTGGTAAACCTTCGCAATGACCCAAAATTCCAGGAGTTAATAAAATGATCCCCGCCAGATATTAACTAACAGGGATCAAAAAACAATTTCTGAATCAGGGAATTATTTTTTAGAATATTCGGACATCATTGCGTTAGGCTTGCTAGTTCATAAAGT
Organism: Ignavibacteriaceae bacterium; assembly: GCA_036480595.1. Taxonomy (GTDB): domain Bacteria; phylum Bacteroidota; class Ignavibacteria; order Ignavibacteriales; family Ignavibacteriaceae; genus JAZGGS01. The sequence continues at coordinate 1,533 of JAZGGS010000318.1, read as the reverse complement.
CTTTAACCTTTTCACCAATAACAAAAGAAATCAAGCCAGGAGCAGATGATGTTTAGATATATATAGCTGCCCTACTCGACTCTAAATCAAGGCTTAGAAAACGCTATAGTCCATAAACTGTAATCTCTGATTTGTTTGATGAGAACTTAGGTTGCTTAAATAGAAATATAATAATAAATTTTCTGTAGATGAAAAAATATTTTACAATAATCCTAATTGTGTGTACCTGCACACTTAGTTATGGGCAGTCACACTTTATTCACAACAATCAAACCAACCCTTCATTTGAGGATCCTTATTCTATTAATTCAGTATCTCCTTATGGTTTAGAGTTAGAAAGAGAAATAGTTTTACTCGGCAGCGGTGTTTTGTTAAACATCTCTGGTTTAATAGTCACTAATAATATTTCACCACTTACCGTGCAGGAGATAAATGAACTTGATGTAAATGATATCAGTAGTTTTGACAGGAATGCAATTAAACCTCACCGAGAAGAAGTAAACGGTGACTTGCTACTTTATGGATCATTTCTATTACCTTTAACATTTTTAGCTAATGATAATACCAGACGCGATTGGCAAATGTTGGGAGTAATGTGGCTCGAAGTTATGGCAATTCAATCAGGTATAAATCTTTTAATTAAAGGTCTTGCACAAAGAACCCGACCTTATGTATATGATCCAAATACACCTTTAGAAAAAAAGCAAACTGTAGGTGCAAGATTATCATTTTATTCCGGTCATACTTCTACTACTGCTGCAACAACATTCTATGTAGCTAGAGTCTTTTCCGATTATTTATCAAACAAGACAGTGAAAACACTTATTTGGATAGGCGCTGCCATTTATCCCGCGTTAACTGGTTATTTACGGAGGGATACTGGAAATCACTTTAGAACAGATGTGATTACGGGCTATCTAATCGGCGCTGCCATAGGATATTTTATTCCAGAAATACATATGAGAAATGAAGCTCTGAATCTTTCATTTTACAGAAACTTTAATAATGAAAGTGTTAACATAAGTTTAAACTATTCATTTTAAATATTATAGTTGTACTTTTTTGATAACTTACTTAATTATTATAGTAGTGAAGTAGTATCGAAAGAAATGGCCGAGTTACCCAACGCAAGAAATTAAAATCTGTGACTGTGCCGTAGATGTTTATTTATTGTGGGAAGAGCAGAGTAGAAATCAACAGTATAAATATTACTGTCTGAAATTACATACTTAAAAATAAGAATATGTAGAATTAGATAGGAAGGGAAAGTTATAATTCTGAAAGAAGTTTAGAAATTTCTTTAGGAAACCTTGTACTTTAATCACCCCCACCAAAATCTCAGATCAGCTACAAACTCATTCTATAGTTTTTTCTAATTTCCTATAGAGAAACGGGTTTCTAAATTATTTTTATTTTATATTACTTACTAAGAGGTATCTTTAAATAACATAAGCGGAAACAAAAATGAGAAGAATTATCACACTCCTCCTAGTCTGTTTAAGTGCTTGCCTATTAACTTTCTGTTCTACATCC
>JAZGGS010000317.1:0-6387 GCA_036480595.1 Ignavibacteriaceae bacterium | reverse complement strand
ATACATTAAGAAATCGATTACACTATCATCTGTTTTAGGAGAAGGAATTATCTCCATTAATTGCAGATAGCGCGGAGGATTGAAAAAGTGTACTCCGCAAAAGTGCTTTTGAAAATCTTCACTTCTTTCTTTAAGCATTTTATTAATAGGAATACCTGAAGTATTTGTCGTAATTAATGTGCCGGGCTTGCGAAATTTTTCAACCTTTTCAAATACAGTATTCTTTATATCAAGATTCTCAACAACAACCTCAATTATCCAGTCAACGTTTTTAAGCCAATCCATGTTGTCATCAAAATTTCCGACTGAAATTCTTGATAAAAAAGATTTACTGTAAAGTGAAGCAGGCTTTGCCTTAAGAATATCTTTAAGATTTCCATCAACAATTCTGTTTCTAACCGCTTTATCCTCAAGAGTTAAATCTTTTTTCTTTTCCTCTTCGGTTAACTCTTTCGGCACAATATCTAATAAATACACCTGGCATCCAATATTGGCAAAGTGAGCAGCTATTCGTGAGCCCATTACTCCCGAACCCAAAACTGCAACTTCCTTTATCAATCTTTTCATAATTTTTCTTACTGTTTATATGTTGAACAAATTACTCCCTGTTGGAAAAAATATTTTTATACAAAATGTTTTTCTTCGGATTCGCCATAAATTAATTCAAAAAGTTCTTTATACTTTTCTTTAATCACTCTTCTTTTAAGTTTAAAAGTAGGTGTGAGCTCACCTGTTTCAACAGACCATTCATCTTCAATTAAAGCAAACTTTTTAATTTGCTGTACTTTACCAAACCTCTTATTATACTTATTAATATCTTCCCAAATTCTATTTTTTACATCGACCGAATTAACTACATCCTCTTTGCTGGATATGTTTAATTTTTTAATCTCAATCCAATCCAGAATAAAATCAAATTTTGGAACGACCAGTGCTGCTGCAAAATTCCTGTTTTCACCAATCACCATTATCTGCTCGATGAATAATGATTCCTTCATCTTATTTTCAATTGGCTGCGGAGCGACAAATTTTCCGCCTGAGGTTTTAAATATTTCATTAACCCTATCGGTTATTTTAAGAAACCTTCCACCAATCAACTCCCCAATATCACCGGTATGGAACCATCCATCTTCATCAATTGCTTCCTTTGTAAATTCAGGTTTTTTATAATAACCTTTTGTAACATTTGGACCTTTACAAAGGATTTCACCATTTTCTGCTAATTTAATTTCTACACCCGGCAGAGTTGGTCCAACAGTGCCAATATAATAATCACCCTTCTCATAACGATTACTCGTTATTCCCGGTGACGTTTCTGTAAGCCCGTATGCTTCAACTAATGGAATTCCGGCAGCGTTAAATATTCTACCCAAACGCGGTTGAAGAGCTGCTGCACCACTCATAATTCCTATAATATTACCGCCAAGTGCTTCCTTCCATTTTGAAAATACTAATTTTCGGGCAACACTCAGTCTTATATTGTAAAACAAACTGTTCATTCCCTGTGGATGAAAATGGTTTGCAAGATTTAAAGCCCAGCCAAAAATTATTTTTTTCGTGCCGGGTAATATTCTACCTTTAGCCATAATTTTATCATAAACTTTTTCAAGCATACGCGGAACGGTTGTGAAGAAATTTGGTTTAACTTCTTGAAGGTACTCTCCTATTTTATCACTGCTCTCCACATAATGAACTGAGGATCCATTTATTAGGTAATAATAAGAAGCAGTTCGTTCGAAAATGTGACAAAGCGGTAAAAAGCTTATTACCTTGTGCTCTGAGCCGATAGGAAGAATTTGACTTATTGATAAAACGTTGCTAACAATATTTTTATGTGTAAGCATTACCCCTTTAGGTGTGCCGGTAGTGCCGGATGTGTATATTATAGTTGCCAGGGTATCTTCAGTAATCGAATCTTTAATATCGTCCAGCTTATCTTTAAGATTATCATCAGCCATATCAGTAACTTCACTCCAATGCCTCGCACCATTAACTTTATCAAATGTGAATACTTCTACCGGGTTATCAACCTTAGCATTTACTCTTTTAACTTTATCTAGTAATTCTTTATTAGCTACAAAGACTAACTTTACTCCGGCATCATTAAAAATAAACTGAAAATTATCTTCACTCATATTTGGATAAAGCGGAACAATGATGGCACCAATTTGCAAAGAGCCAATATCTATAAAATTCCACTCGGTTCTGTTACCCGATATGATAGCGATCTTGTCATCCTTTTTAATTCCCATTTTAATTAAACCAAGACTGACGTTATTCACAATTTCTTTACACTTACTAATACTGTACTTACGCCATTCTCCCATAGCTTTATCACAGAGTGCAGCCTCATTAGGATGGATTTTCTGCTGATGAGGTATGATATCAAATAACCTTCTGATATCAGGAACTTTGGATTCCATTTTACACTCCATCTTTGTACTAAAATATTGACTTGAAAATATAAATTTATCAATTAAATTACAAGCGAAAATTCGCTGATGATGAATTTTTGCTGTTTTTGAATTATAATTTTTATATATTTTATCTCACAATAGTTGAACCTATGAATATCATGACAAAAGCATGGTAATGAAACCGACAAAAACAAATATCAAACTGATCTTCGGATTAAAATTAAAGCAACTCAGACAGGATAACAATCTTTCACTCACTGAGCTTGCTGATAAATGTGGGTTATCAGTTTCATACCTTAACGAAATTGAAAGCGGTAAAAAATATCCTAAGACAGATAAGATTGCGGTTTTATCGGATGCACTGAATGTAAATTATGACAAACTTGTTTCTTTAAAACTTTCGAGAAATCTTGCTCCTATAGGGAACCTGCTTGACTCTAACGTACTGGAGCAACTTCCGTTAGATCATTATGGGATAGATATAAACAAGTTGGTTGTTTTAATGGCTAATGCCCCAATGCAATTAAGTGCACTGGTTGCAACACTAATGGAAATGGCAAAGAGTTCTGAATTAAGCCAAAATAATTTTTCGCGAACTGCTTTGAGAACGTATAAAGAATTAAATGAAAACTATTTTGAAGACTTGGAAAAAGCCGTAGAAAAATTTGTTGGCAAAATTAAATTCCCAAATAATCCCCCGGTAACTTATACTGCTTTACAAAACATTATTAATAAACAATTCAAAATTATTGTAGATGAAAAGCTGTTAAACAATTACCAGGAGCTATCTGAAATAAGGGCAATTTTTATTCCCGGTAAAACAAATAAACTAGTGATCAACGAAAAATTAGCCGATTCACAAAAGGCATTTATCCTCGGCAAAGAGATTGCATATCAATACCTTGGAATTAGTGACCGCACAAACCTTTACTCTACGGCACGTGTCGATTCTTTCGACCAATTGCTTAACGACCTTAGGGCTTCTTACTTTGCAACTTCATTAATGTTAAAAAGAGAAAATGTTCTTGCTGATATTAAGCAGTTTTTCAAAATGAAAAAGTGGGATAGCAAAAAGCTGCTCGAATTAATTAATAAGTTTAATGCTACGCCTGAAATATTTTTACAGCGCTTTACAAATCTTGCATCTAAGTTTTTTAATCTGAATAGTTATTTCTTTCTGAGGTTTAACACAATTGAAGGTTCGGATGAATACCATCTTAGCAAGGAGTTAAGACTTAATACGCTGGAAAACCCGGGCGGCTACCAGAGTATGGAACATTACTGCAGAAGATGGATTTCTATCGAAGTGCTTAAAAAACTGGAGCAGAGTAAAAAAGGAAAAGCGATGTATGATAAATCTGTTGTGGGTGCCCAGGTTTCGGAGTTTTACGATTCCGGTGATCAATATTTCAGCATTTCAATTTCCCGGAGAAACAGGTTGACAATAGGAAATTGCACAAGCGTAACGGTTGGATTTCTTATATATGATGACTTCAGAAATAAAGTGAAGTTCTGGAATGATAAAAGTGTTCCGGTAAAGATTGTTAATAACACTTGTGAGAGATGTACTATTCCCGATTGTAAAGAAAGAGTTGCACCCGCTGTTGTTGCCGAGCAGCAGGAAAATGATGACAAAATAAAATCATCTATAAAGAGATTACTCAGCGAAGCACAAAATTAAGTTTGTTATAATCCTTCAAATCATCATATCATAAAATTTCAATTGCAGATTGCTGTACCCAACGAATAATTATATTAAATTTTGTTTTGAATTTTATTCATTCATAAAATCTTTATCAAATCAGCTTTGAAGAAAAACGAATTCATAATTATTGCACATCGTGGTGAATCTTACGACGCACCGGAAAACACACACGCTTCAATAAATTTAGCATGGAAAAGAAATGATGACGCTGTTGAGATTGATGTACAGCTTACAAAGGATGAAAGGATAGTTGCAATACACGATAAATCAACTTTACGAACCGGTGGAAAGTTAAAAAGAATTTCATCAAACACTTATAATAATTTGCTGCTTGTTGATGTAGGAAAGTTTAAAGGTAAAAAATGGAAAGATGAAAGAATTCCTTTGCTGGATGATGTGATAGATAAGGTTCCTGAAAATAAAGTTCTGTTCATAGAAGTTAAAAGTGATTATAGAATTATTAAATCGTTAAAGAATTTTATCAGGCAAAAGTTTATAGAACCAGATCAGATTAAGTTTATTGGATTTGACATTAATACAATGAAATTGATAAAGAAGACTCTGCCTGAGTTTCAATCATACTGGATTATTGAAGGTAAACACTACAAATCAAAATCAGCTCTTAAAAGTTCGGTTGAAGGATGTAAAGCCGCCGGGCTGGATGGTTTGCATGTACAAGCAAGAAAATATCTGAACTCAGAAGTAATTCAATGCGTAAAGAATAATGGATTAAAAATTTATACGTGGACCGTTGATGATCCGGAAAGAGCGACGCAAATATATATGGATGGGATAGATGGAATAACTACAAACAGGGCAAGCTGGCTTAAGGAAAAACTAAAAGATATAAAATATTTATTGTAAGAATTGAATAAATTTCACTATGGATAAAATAATAATCGGCATTCACGGGCTTGGAAACAAACCACCGAAATATCTTCTGGAGGAATGGTGGCGTCTGGCAATAAATGAAGGATTAAAAAAAATCAAGAGCCATTTTGTTCAGTATGATTTTGAACTCGTCTATTGGGCTGATTCTTTACATCCTGATCCTTTAAATCCATACGAAGATGATGAAAATAGTAAGCTTTACCTGAGCGAAAGATATGAACCTGCAACTAAAACAAAAAAAGTCAAGTCAAATGGATTTAAAGAAAATTTCATAAACTTTTTCAAAAAGCAGCGTGATAAAATATTATTTAATGAAACACTGCATGTTAAATTTCCTTTGCTCACTGATCTTATCATCAAACATTTTTTTAAAGATTTAGATATTTACTTAACTCAAAAGTGCGTTGAAGAAAATAAATCCGATTGTCTTGCTAAAGATATTATCCGTGATAACCTGGCTGATATATTACAAAAGCACAAGGAGAAGGAAATATTATTAATTGCTCACTCAATGGGAACAATAGTAGCGTATGAAGTTTTGATAGATGTTGAGGATGAGGTTAAGATTGATTCTCTTATCACAATTGGTTCACCTCTTGGTGTTCCGTTTATATTTGAAAAATTAAAAAATGATAAAAGCGTTGTGCCCGGAGAAAAAAGTAAATTAAGAACCCCCGATAATATTTTAACTGAATGGAAAAACCTTGCAGACCTTGATGATAAGATTGCACGCAGCGCTGATATGAGTAAATTATTCAAAAGAAACTCACATAATATAGCGCCGGTGATGGAGGTGGTTGAAAATGATTATGAAAGTGAAGGAATTGAGAATCCACACAAATCTTATGGTTATTTAAGAACACCTGAAGTAGCACAAATTATTGATGATTTCTTAATCCGCGGAAGAAATAAATTTATCCTCTGGCTAACTACAAAGTTTAATACAATCAGATATAAGTTTTTAAGCTCCTAATTTCTCGGCGGTCTTTGCGATTTAAAACTTTGCGGTCTTTGCGTGGAATAAAACGGCAGTTATTTCTCGCAAAGCGCGCAAAGGAATTTACGCTAAGTTCGCTAAGATGATTTTCAGTATTAAATACAAAGCAAGCATTTGCTACAAAGAGATGAAATAGTTCAGAAGTTATACGATAAATCAGAATATTGGGATTTAATAATTATAGGCGGTGGTGCTACAGGAGTGGGCACTGCAATTGATGCATCTTTACGCGGGTATAAAACACTCCTTTTAGAACAAAGTGATTTTGGCAAAGGTACTTCCAGTCGAAGTACAAAATTAATTCACGGCGGTGTAAGGTATCTTCAGCAGGGAAATATTTCGCTTGTGCTGGAAGCGCTGAAAGAAAGAGGATTACT
>JAZGGS010000316.1:0-7455 GCA_036480595.1 Ignavibacteriaceae bacterium | reverse complement strand
TAAAATATAAAAGCCCTGCTTTCTACGATGAGCTTTTAGAGATAGAAACTAAAGTTGAAAAACTGCCCCGGTTGAAAGTGCATATAGATCATCAAATAAAAAGTGCAGAAAGAGATGTGCTGGTTGCGGAAGGATATGTAGAACTGATTTTTATTAAAAAGGGAACAAAAAAAATTACTCGTCCGCCCAAATTCTTTTTGGATGCGTTAAAAATTCATTTTAAAGAAGATTAAGTGAAAGATTATCTAACTGATATAATAAAAATTGCACTGCAAGAAAATATTAAAGATGGTGATATAACCATTAAGGCAATATCAAATCAGGAACCAAAGCAAATAGTGTTAAAGCCATCGATATTTCTCTCGATGTAATCGTTTAAAACCAGATCTAAAGGATATTGATGTTTGAAAAATTAAAGCAGCTTACAGTAGATACGGCAGTTTACGGTGTAAGCACAATGGTTGGGCGGTTTCTTAACTTTATTCTTGTTCCTTTTTTTACAAACATATTTCTCCCTTCTGATTACGGAATAATCCAGATAATTTATGCTTATGTAGCAATCTTAAATATTGTATACATATACGGTATGGATTCTGCCTACTTAAAGTTTGCAGCATTTAAAGAAATTGGGGATGATAAAGATAATTTTTCAACTCCTTACATTTCTGTTTTTGTTGCCTCATTAGTTCTAAGCTTCTTTATCATCCTGAGTAAAAATTCAATAGTTCATACGCTGGGAATCCCTACCGAATATCATTACCTGGTTTACATTGCAGCAGGTTTAATTTTTCTCGATTCCAATGCTGTTATACCTTATCTTAAATTAAGATTAGACAGGCAGGCAAAGAAATTTTCCCTCTTTAAGATTTTACAAATCTGCGTAAATATAATTCTTAACCTCTATTTTATTTTAATATTAGGAATGGGAATTGAGGCAATCGTAATCAGCAATCTGCTTGCTTCGCTTGTTGCCCTTATTCTTCTGGTGCCAACAATAACCAGGCATTTTAGATTTCGTTTCAACACTAAGTTGTTTAAGCGATTGTTCAAATTTGGATTGCCTTTTTTACCTGCAGGGCTTTCGGTTATGGTTGTGCAGGTTATTGATGTGCCGATACTTGAAAAGCTTACAACTCTTGAAACCGTAGGTGTTTACAAAGCTAATTACAAGCTTGGTATTTTTATGATGCTCTTTGTAAATATGTTCCAGTATGCATGGCAACCGTTCTTTTTGCATAATGCAAATGAACCGAATGTGAAGGAAATGTTTGCAAAAATTCTTACTTACTTTACTATTACCGGTAGTATAATACTGGTTGTGCTTTCACTCTTCATAACAGATATTGCAAAAATACAAATAGCAGGTTACTCACTTATCGGCTCTCTTTACTGGGGTGGATTATATATTGTACCTATAATTCTTTTATCATACCTGATAAATGGTATGTATGTTATTTTTTCAGCAGGAATTTATATCGAAGAAAAGAGTATTTATGTTCCTCTGGTTACAGGTATAGGGGCAGTAATAAACATTGGGGTAAACTTTACTCTCATTCCTCTTTTAGGAATTACAGGTGCTGCAATAGCCACACTTGCCAGCTATCTTGTAATGGCGGTTGGTTATTATGTAGTTACACAAAAATTTTATAATATAAGATATGAATATGAATGTATAGCTAAAGTTTTTTTGGGGGTACTACTGGCAGCGGTTTGCTATTATTCCTTAATGTATAACGATAGCTTAACACTTATATTTAAAGGAATAATCCTGATCGGTTATCTTTCATACTTATATTTTGTAGCTATGGATAGAAATGAAATTAAAATGATAAAGCAAAAACTTGCAGAAAGTAAAAAAGGAAAGGTGTAATTATTTATGGCTAAACCGGTTATCATCAAGTTTAAAAGATTAAAGAAAAACCTGACAGGGATACCACTTCCATCTTATTCAACAAGCGGCAGTGCAGGAATGGATGTACATGCTGGAATTGAAGAACCTATAATTTTAAAACCGGGAGAGGTTAAGCTTGTACCTACAAACTTATCTGTAGAAATTCCTGCAGGATTCGAAATACAGGTAAGACCCAGAAGCGGCTTGGCAGCAAAACAGAGCATTGGAATTCTTAATTCACCAGGTACCATCGATTCCGATTACCGGGGCGAAATAAAAATAATGTTAATAAATTTTGGCAAGAAAGATTTTATTACTAAACCGGGCGAAAGAATTGCCCAACTCATAGTTTCACGGGTTTACAATGCACAGCTTACTGAAGTTAAGGAATTAAACAATACAACCAGGGGAGAAGGTGGATTCGGGCATACAGGGCGTTAGATATTAAAAAAAATAAGTCCGGGTTTAGCATTTCTATTTTCAATTGAGTAAACTTCGGCAGGAAATTTTTCAATTCTTTCTGCTGTTTTTTTCACTTGTTTTGAGCACATAAAATTTATTTTTGATGACAGATTTTATCCACCTTCATAACCATAGTCATTACAGTCTTCAGGATGGTGCCTGCACTATAGACGGGCTTATTGAAGCAACTAAAAAGAATAACATGAGATCGGTTGCTTTAACTGATCATGGTGTATTGTATGGGGTTGGTGAGTTCTACAAGAAAGCAACAAAAGCTGGTATTAAACCCATTATAGGTATGGAAGCTTACATTGTTACCGGGGGAAGCAGGAAGGATAAAGGTAAGACAGGTGGCAACGGAACCGGCAGGAAGAAAAAAAAATATAACCATCTTATACTTCTTGCAAAAAACAAAGAAGGATTTAAAAACCTATCTAAATTATCTACACTTGGTCACACCGAAGGATTTTATTATAAACCAAGAATAGATCTGGAACTGTTAAAGCAGCATAGTGTAGGGCTTGTCTGTACATCTGCATGCGGCAGCGGGGTGGTTTCAGCTCATATTGTTGAAGGAAATTACGATAAGGCAATTCAGGTTGCCAAAGTTTATAAAGAGATCTTTGAAGATGATTTTTACCTAGAAATCCAGGACCATGGAATGCCGATGGATAAACCAATTCTGGAAATGACGCCTAAGATCTCTAAAGAATTAGGTATTAAGCTAGTTGCTACAAACGATTGCCATTACATCGAAAAAGATCATGCAATTGCGCATAACATTTTGTTATTACTTGGTGATAAAAATGGTGCCGATTACATGGATTTAAGATACGGTACGGACCAGGTTTATTTTAAATCTGCAAAGGAAATGATTGAATTATTTAAAGATTTTGATGGCGCAGTTGAGAACACGTTGGAGATTGATTCGAAAATTGAGCTGCAGTTAGATTTTGAAGGACATCATTTCCCTGAGTTTCCAATTCCGGATGGTTCATCAGCAAAATCTATTGATGAATATTTTGAACTGCTGGCAAATGAAGGGTTAAAAAAGAAGGAGCTGGAGCTTACAGGAGAAGTGAAAGAGAGATTTAATTTTGAGATCGATACTATAAAGAACATGGGTTTTTCCGGTTACTTTCTTGTTGTGCAGGATTTTATTAATGCTGCAAAAAATAAAAACATTCCGGTAGGACCCGGCAGGGGAAGCGTTGCAGGCAGTTTGGTTGCATATGCACTTGGTATAACAAATATAAATCCTCTTAAGTATAATCTTCTCTTCGAAAGGTTCTTAAATCCTGCAAGAAAATCGATGCCCGACATAGATGTGGACTTTGCCGATGACCAGCGTGGTGATGTAATTGATTATGTTAAAGAAAAATATGGCGAAGAGTGTGTAACCCAGATCATCACTTTTAATCGTCTTTCGTCAAAAGCAGTTATAAGAGATGTTGCAAGAGTTTTAAAAATCCCAATACCTACTGTTAATAATATTACCAGGTACATTCCTTCTAAGTTTGGTAAGGTATTTTCAATTGAACGGGCGCTTAAAGAAGTGCCCGAACTTAAATGGGTGAGAACTTCTAAAGAACCGGAAATACAAGAACTTATAAAACATGCAAAAGTTCTTGAAGGGATGAACAGGAATGCATCGAAGCATGCAGCAGGTGTTGTTATTACCCCGGGTGATGTTAGTGATTATGTACCCATTGCAAATGCAGTAACACAAAACGATATCGTTACTCAGTATAACATGAAAGATATTGAGCAAGCAGGGCTGCTTAAAATGGATTTTTTAGGATTGCGAACTTTAACAATCATTCGTGATTCACTTTCCCTTATTAAGAAAAATCATAATATAGAAATTGATATTGATGAAATTTCTCTAGATGATGAAAAATCTTACCAGCTTTTTGCAAAGGGACAGACTACCGGGATATTCCAGTTTGAATCTCCCCCGATGCGCGAGTACCTTAAAAAACTTAATCCCACTAGTTTAAGCGACCTTGCTGCAATGAATGCATTGTACCGCCCGGGACCTATGGAATTTATTGGTCAATTTATCGACAGGAAATTTGGAAGAAAGCAGGTTAAATATCTTCATCCACTATTAGAAGATATTCTTAATGAAACATACGGAATTATAGTTTACCAGGAACAGGTAATACAGATTGCAAACAAAATTGGCGGAATGAGTCTTGCCGAAGCAGATATCCTGCGCCGCGCAATGGGTAAAAAAGATCTTCTTGCAATGAAGGAACAAAAAGCAAAGTTTATTGATGGTGCAGATGTAAAGGGAATTAGTAAAAAAATAGCTGGAGAAATTTTTATTGCAATAGATAAATTTGCTAACTACGGTTTTAATAAAAGTCATGCTGTTGCGTATAGTTATATTGCATACCAAACCGCTTACCTTAAAGCTCACTACACTCCTGAATTTCTTGCTGCAAACCTAACCAACGAGTTTGAGAACATTGATAAAGTTTCAAACTTTTTAGAAGATTGCCGTCGCCTAAAGATTGAGGTACTTCCGCCTGATATTAACAATGCTTCTGTTAATTTTGATGCCGCTGATGGCAGAATACAATTTGGAATGATTGCAATTAAAAATGTTGGTAAAAATGCTGTTGAAGAAATTATTAAAGCACGGAAAAAACTTAACAGGAATTTCACCAGCATTTTCGATTTTTGTATGAACATTGATACAAGGTTGGTAAACAAAAGAACTCTTGAAGGTTTAGTAACTGCCGGTGCATTCGATTCGATAAATGTCAATCGTGCTGCGCTGTATTATGCGGTAGAAAAAGCTCTTGAGTTTGGTGGTAAAATGCAACACTCTGTTTTTTCTAATGAGAATTCTTTATTCGGTGGTATGAAGGATTTGGAAATAACTGAACCGGAACTTCAGGATATTAAACCGTGGAGTGAAAAAGAAAGACTCGGAAAAGAAAGAGAAGCTGTTGGTTTTTACATATCAGGTCATCCTTTACATAAATATGATGTTGAATATAATTCTTTTACAAATTTTCATATTGGTAAGGATGAAAATATAAATGAAGAAGAAATTGTTAAAGTTTGCGGGGTAATAACAGGTGTTAGAACCAAGATAGATAAATCTGATGAGAAGATGGCTTTCTTTACTATTGATGATTTTTCCGGTTCGTGTGAATGTATTATGTTTTCAAAAATATTTGCCAATGACGGTGAGTATGTTGAAGAAGAAGAATCAGTTTTAATTATAGGGAAGTTAGAAAGCAGCGGCGATGCTGTAAAAATTCATGTTAATAAACTGTTGCCATTGGATTTAGCACGAGAAAAACTTTCTAAAAGTGTGAAAATAATTATTAATAAAGATGTTGTGTCTCCCGATAAAATATCTTTACTAAAGCCTATTCTTGAAAAAAATAAAGGTAATACACCAGTTTTTATTTCGCTAGGGAAAAATGGTTCCCGCGGTTCATTATATTCTTTAAAAGAACATAGGGTAAAAGTATCCGAGGATCTTATTAAAGAGGTAACTACTTTATTTGGCGACGGATCTCTCCGTCTGAATTCTTAATTATTTGTAATAAAGCAAGCATGACAAATTGCTTTTCTGGTAAAAGTCAATACCGTAAAAAATTTGTTTCACTTTTACCTATTTTGTATAATTGTTTGCACTGATAGTTAAAAAAATGTAATACGAATGAGTAAAAATAATAATTCGAAATACTGGGCTATAATTTTAGGCGCTTCATCAGGATTTGGCGAAGCAACTGCGGTGAAACTTTCAGCAGATGGTTACAACATAATTGGAGTGCACCTGGATAGACAGGCAACTATGCACAATGTTGAAAAAATTATTAGCCGGATAAATAAAAATGGAAGCGAAGCTTTATTCTTTAATGTAAATGCTGCCGATAGGTTTAAGAGAAGCGAAATAGTTAGCCAAATTAAGAAAAAACTTAATGGCGAAGCTCTTATTAAAGTAACAATGCATTCATTAGCTTTTGGAACTTTAAGATCGTTTATTCCTAACGAACAAGAGCAAGCAATAACTCATGCACAAATGGAAATGACGCTTGATGTTATGGCTCACTCTTTAGTTTACTGGATGCAGGAACTTTATCTGAATAACCTGCTTGCTGAACGGGGAAGGGTTTTTGCAATGACCAGCTCAGGCGGGCATTCTTCAATACCATATTATGGCGCGGTATCTGCAGCCAAAGCTGCACTAGAATCTCATATAAGACAATTATCGGTTGAGCTTGGACCAATGGATATTTCGGTAAATGCGATTATGGCTGGTGTAACTGATACGCCTGCTCTTAGAAAAATACCAGGCAGTAAAGAAATGGCGGATATTGCTTTAAAGAAGAATCCGAAAAAAAGATTAACAACTACTGCTGATGTTGCTAAAGTAATCTCGCTCCTTTGTAAAGATGGAGGGGAATGGATTAGCGGCGGAATAATAAATGCTGACGGCGGGGAAGACATTGTAAGTTATGTGGGGCAAAATTAAAAATCGAACACTTTTTAATAGATAAATTCAAGGATTAATAATGGGACTAATTGAAATAACAGATGACAATTTTGAAACTGAAGTTATAAATTCAGATTTACCGGTACTTATAGATTTTTGGGCAGTGTGGTGCGGACCTTGTAAAATGATTGCCCCGATTGTTGAGGAACTGTCAATAGAATATGATGGGAAAGCTAAAATTGGAAAACTGGATGTGGATTCGAATCAGCAAACCTCAATTAAATATGGTGTAAGAAGCATTCCCACACTGTTGCTTTTTAAAGGTGGTGAATTGAAGGATACTATAATTGGTGCTGTTCCAAAAACTAATTTAGTTGAAAAATTAAATGCTCTGGTTTAGTTATAAATAATTAAGTAGATTTGCGATAGTTATCAATTTGTTATATGGAAAAAGAAAAGTGTTTTATTGCCTAACCTCGTTCCTAAAATAAATTGAAAATCATAAATAAACGGTTGGTAAGTTAATTATTCGGTTCGCATCAAATTTTAACGGATTTTTATATCTATTGACATTTTATTAAAAAAACGTTAATTCCTCACAGCAAATATTTATTGCTTGAAAACTTGACATAAAACCAGG
>JAZGGS010000315.1:0-8371 GCA_036480595.1 Ignavibacteriaceae bacterium | reverse complement strand
TCGGTACAAATACCGCGGTTAACCATTTTATGAAGCACTTCGTAGATTTTTGTTCTTGGTATGTTTACAGATTTCTGCAGGTCAGCAGCTGTAAACATCCTTCCGCCTAAAAGAGTTATATAAACTTTTGCTTCTCTTTCTGTAAGCCCGATATCAATGAAGGTTCTTAAGTATTTTGATGTATCCATTTTAATATTCTACGTACTTGTTACCCACAAGAGGGGGTAATTATTAATAATTATCCCCCTGTGGGGGTACAACTTAGGAAATGTGGGATTTAATTCCAAGAAAAATTTACAAATGTGCCGTTGCACAATACAATCTTCTAGAAAAGTATTGTTTATTTATGAAAATCAATCAATTGTTGAGTCTGCCTGGTAAATTTCTTTATTCATCGTATTCTGAACATAAACCACAGTATGAACGTGGTTCATATCCCAGGCAGTGCTAAGAGTTTCATCAATTTCGTACAAAACTTCTCCATTTTGAATAATGGTTGCTACAGACTCCCCATTAAATGTGGGCAGTGTTGACCGTACAACATCATAAAATTTTGTCTCGCCATTCGACCCGGGTGGATTTTCGAATTCAATGTCGGTTTCGGTTATTACTGTGTGTAGTACAATTTCATCTAGGTTTAATCCGGTAGTGTTTATTTGCTGCAAGGTAACATTAATAAAATAATTTCCGCCTGCAGCGCTGTCAGTTACTTCCAAACCAAACTGCGGACTTAATGCCAACCGTTCATCTATTTTTTCAATAACACTAAGCGAATCTGTTGAGATAGGGTACAAAATACCATCTATAATTGTTGTTGGTGCAAAGAAAATGTTGTAATAAAGCATGCGTGCATCGCAAATTTCCGGAATTGCAAGATAGAACGGATCATTTGGCGATGGAAAGTTGGTTGGGAACTTTACAGCAACTAGTTTTGATGGTCCATACCTTACGTTTGTTAGGGACTCTATTATTTTATTGGACTCAACACAAGGATCACAGCTTACGTTTGCAAAATCTTCTAATAGTACAGTTTTATCTGCAGCGCCTGTTTTAGCTGGAGTTTGCACCTTAATGTTTAAGAAAATTTTTCCCGTTCCAATGTCATCAGGTGCGTTTGGAGGGTTAGTTTTACATCCGCCTAAAAAAACCAGTGCGGCAACGATTAAATAAATAAATGATTTCTTAAATCTGGGATACTCTTCAGTTGTCATTCTTAGTTACGCCTCCTATTTGAACAAATAATATTAAGTGACAGGAAAATTATTTATTTCTTTGGTCAAAAAAAAGAATTATTAATCTTCACCTTTTACCGGTTTATAAGGCAAGATATAATATGTAAGCAAAATATCCAGCCAGTAAAATTGCTCCTTCAAATCTTTTTAAAACAAAACCGCTTTTACTCATCGGAAGAATAACTATCATAAACAGCATCATAACAGTAAGATCGATATAACCAACGCCTGAAGAACTGATAGGACTTATAACGGAAGAAAATCCTAAAACGCTTAATACATTAAAAACATTTGAACCCACCGCGTTACCTATTGCTATATCATTTTCATTCCTGAAAGATGCAACAATAGATGTCATCAGTTCTGGTAAACTTGTGCCCAGCGCAACCATTGAAAGACCTATAATTGCCTGGCTAACACCTAATCTTACTGCAACTTCAACAGCGCCGTTAACAAAAATATGCGCGCCGCCCAGCAGCAATCCCAATCCTCCGACAATTAGTAATATTGATATCCAGCCACTTTTCTCTTTCCCCTTGGGTATCGCTTCAATAAATTCCCGGGAGGTTTCTATTACCTTGTCTTTTCTTGCATATAGATAACTAAAAATTACATAACTTGTTATTCCAAGGATAAGCAGTACACCTTCTAAGCGGGAGATTGAATCGTCTGCCAAGACAAGCAATAAAATAAAACCAACTAGTATCATTATCGGAATTTCGCGTTTTATAAGCTGTGTCTTAATACGTATAGGTGAAATAAGTGCAGCCACACCAAGTATCAAACCAATATTACAGATATTGGATCCAACAACATTGCCAACAACAATTCCAGGATTACCTTCCAGTGCCGCTTTTATGCTAACAACCAGTTCCGGGCTGCTTGTTGCAAATGCTACAACTGTAAGCCCAACAACCAGCGGTGATATGCCTAGCCGTAATGCAAGCGAAGAACTTCCGCGCACCAAACTTTCAGCTCCAGCAAACAATCCTACAATTCCGCCGATAATAGAAATTGTTATTTCAAATTCATTCATAACGTAAGTTGTTCAATCATAACTAAAATAGTGAAAAGAAATATAGAAAGAATTTATATCAGATTCGGATAACTGACAACCGGAAGACATTTTATTAAATAATTTATGGATAATATTTTATTAGCTTTTCGAGATTTGGAAATACATTGCACAAAATTAAAAATTTTTATAATAATGGTTGAAAAAAACAATTTTAATAAAAATTGACTGTAAACATGAAAACGATTTTCTCTCTATTAGTTACAGCAGTTATCTTATTTAGCTGTGCACATCCTAATCCAACCGAATCAAATGCCGGCGGAAATTCTGCCCCGGAAATAAGCAGCATTACTATCGACCCGGTTTTTATTACAGTTGGAACTACCACAACAATTACAGTTGATGCTTTTGATCCGGAAGGCGATCCTCTTTCATATAGCTGGACTGTGGCACTCGGTGATATTATTGGAAGCGGTGCTGAAGTAAGATACACTGCTGCCTTTTGCTGTGTCGGTACAAACACTATTCATCTCGAAGTGAAAGATTTAAAGGGCGCCGGCGTTAAAGAAAGTTTAGAAATTGTAGTAAATCCGTAACTGATAACATGTATAAAACTGCAATTCTGCTAATAGTATTTGTAACCATTCTTCCCCAGGAAATTTTTCCACAGGCATGCTGCACAGTTGGAACTTCCATTTCCAGCGGTGTTGAAAGAAGTGTTATCAAACATAAAAATTTATCTGCGGCTTTTTTTTTCCAGCATAACATTTTAAACAATACTTACCAAGCCACTAATAAAATAGAAGATCCGCTTAACCGGGAATCTGCAGTATCAGATTTTACACTTGAACTGGAATACGGGATAGCCGAGCGGGTTTCAGTATTACTGGTTGGCGGTTATACAAACAAAAGCAGAACAACAACAATTACAGATCCTGAAATTAACAGCTCTGAAGAAATCACTTTTACCGGGAATGGTTTTTCAGACATTGTAATCCTCGGTAAATATGAAATTGTTATGCCAGATATAATCCTGCCTTTAGGAGCAACCATAGGTGCAGGAGCCAAACTACCAACAGGAAGTTACACACTGGAAGAAAACGGTACACGGCTTTCAATAGATCTTCAGCCGGGAACCGGCGCTTCCGATCTTCTGCTTTGGGGACATATTAATTATTCATTCCCAATCCTTCGCATATCTATTAATGCTAATGCACTTTACCGCTACGCTGGCACCAACATCGATAATTACCGCTATGGTGACGAAGTTCTCGCATCGGTTAACGGAACGTACGGTATAGCAGATTTCCTGGCTATAAATTTGCAGTTAAAGGGACGATATGCAGATCGTGATTACTGGGACGGAAGATTTTTACCCAGCACAGGTGGAACTTATATCGATTTAACTCCAAGTTTAATTTATGTTGAAGGAAATTTTAACCTCAGGATTCTTGCCCAGTTTCCTCTGTACAGAAATGTTAAGGGAATACAACTAACAGTTTCTGAAAAACTTGGAGCGGAAATGCGTTACCTTTTTAATCTAAATTAAAAAAGCCGCTATCTCTTTAAAGATAACGGCTTTTGATACTAAAGCAATTCTTCTTTATTCGCCGTGAGCAATCCAATAACCACTTATTCCAAGGATTTTTGAATCAGCCCAGGTTGTAATTTTAATCGTCATTGCATCCCTTGAAACAGATAATGCTTCAACTTTGTATCTAACATTTTTTTCAGATGTTGCATCTAAAAGCATAATACTTAAAACCACATCCGGTTTGTTTTCAAAAGGATCAAGAAAATTAACTGTAGTGGTAATACTTCTGTCACCTTCATTTTTAGCTAAGGTATAGCCTTCAGTTGAAGTACTAGCACCCCAAGTACCGCTTTGAACTTTAGTCTGCCCCAGAGCAGTGATAATAAGCCCCGCAGTTAAGAGAATAACTATTGTTAAAAGAAGTTTTTTCATTACGAACCTCCTATGTTTTTTTAAGATACTTATATACAAAATAGCACCTATGTTTGTTATTTACAAGTAAAGCTTTAAACAGTTCAAATTTTTTCAATTAGAAAAGTTAAGTTTTTTATCCATTTCCACTTCTTTTATTTCGTAATGGCTGGCATTCCACTTTATAGAGAGATCCGTTTTTAACCATAGCACCTGGGGAGATTCATGGTTAACATTTAATTCCTTGGCAATTTGACGGGAGAGCCGCCGGGCTGTAATAACGTTTACTTTTGATAATCTTAATTTACTTGATTCTTGTAATTCACCTGCCCATTTCTGAAAGATATTTTCTGCTTGTAAACTTAAACCACAAATGGGGCTGAATTTTAAGATGATCAGTTCCTTCCCCCCGGAAGCTTTTTTCTTAAATTCTTTCCAATCTTTTATATTTTTTAATTCATCAATTGTCATCTTAGCTTTTTTAATTCTTCCTTCTCAGATTTTTTCAAACCGATTACAACTAAATCATAAGAATTATCTACCCAGCTAAAAATATTTTTAGGTGGAATTGAATTATCTATAATAACAGTATTCCAATGTTTTTTATTCATATGATAGCCGGGGATAACTGCTTCATACTTCTCTCTTAGTTCAACTGCTTCTTCCGGGCTGCATTTAATATTTATTTGCAGCGGAATTTTTTCCAATGATGCAAGAAGAAACATTTTGCCCGTCACTTTGAAGACAAGTGTATCTTCATCAAAAGGAAATTCCTGTGTAACGCCTTTTTTCTTTGAACAATATTCTGTTAATTCTTCTATATTCAATTTTACCTGTCTGATATAAAATATTAATTAGATACTTACCAAAGATATTAGTGTTCCTTTTAATTTAACAGGTAAAGCTCTTTTTTTTCCATTGCCAATTAGCAAAATAATAATTCGGGATTTGGTTTTCTTTTGTATATTTTATTCTCAAAATCATATAATAAATTGATTATGATTACATATTTTAACGGCGCTTTTATCCCGTTTGAGGATGTTTCTGTCTCCCCGTTCGACAGGGGCTTTTTATTTGCAGACGGAGTTTACGAATCGATACGAATTTACAACAATAAGCTTTTTAAATATGATGAACATCTTACCCGGCTAAAAAGAAGTTTGAATGAAACACAAATCATATATAACGATTTAGAAAAACTTGAAAGTGTTATCTACAAACTAATCAAAAAAAACAATGTTGATGAAGAAGCGCTGATCTACCTGCAAATCACAAGGGGTTCATCAATTCTACGCACCCATAGTTTTCCGGAAGAAGATATTGAGCCAACTGTGTTTATATCAGCAAGCCCCTTCGAAACAGAGAAGCAGGAACAGAAATATGGGATTAAAGTTTCTTTACAAGATGACATGAGATGGATGAGATGCGATATCAAATCTGTTTCTCTGCTGCCAATTGTTCTTGCAAATCAAAAAGCAAAAGAAGCAGGTGCCGAAGAAGCAATCCTTGTAAGGGATGGACTAATTACAGAAGGTACGCACACTAACTTTTTTGCAGTTAAAGATAATGTGATTTATACAGCACCGGTTTCACATTATATTCTTGCTGGTATTACACGTGGTGTTGTAATTGAACTTGCAAATGATTTAAATATACACGTAAAAGAAGAATCCATTAAAGAAAAAGATCTTAAAACTTTTAATGAATGTTTTATTACCAGCACTACAAAAGAAGTTACACCTGTTGTGCAGCTTGATGATTGGATAATTAATGATGGGAAAACCGGCAATGTTACTACTGAGTTGCAAAATGCCTTCAGCAAATTAACCGAAAACTGCTAAGCAGCAATGAATGAATTAAAAGAATATACAATCGAAGTTTTCATCCTTACCGGCGAATGGATGGATGTTAAAGGAAGGAATCTTCTTAAATTCACCGGCACATCGAATGTGTACGGTCCGATTGAGATAAATGTTACAAACAATCCAGTATTTTTTGTAAAGAGAAGTTCCGATACATCAGGATTAAAAGTTCCAAACAGAAGAAAAGAAGTTAAGCTTAAAGATTTTATCGAGCAGGATGTAGATGCACTTTACTTTAACACCGAAACCGACTTACGAACCGCTGCCGAAGAGTTTGGTAGGGATGATATAATCAATTATGAATCGGATATAAATCCTACCAGAAGATTTTTGATGGAAAGATTTATAAACGCCCAGGTTAAGGTAACCGGCAGCGCTGAAAAAAAGGGAAATCTATTAATCTTTACCAACCCGCAAATAGAACCAACTGAAGTAACTCCTCAATTTGCAGTAGCTTCAATAGACATAGAAACAGGAAATAACAACACCCTTTTATACTCAATTGCTGTTCATCTTACCGGGAGAAATGGTGAAGAGAAAATAGTATTTCTTCAATCAGAAACAAAGGAGACACTACCCGATAATTTCTATACATTTAAAACTGAAAAAGAGCTGATTCAATATTTTATTAAGTGGTTCAATAAAGCAGACCCGGATATAATTATAGGTTGGCATATAATTGGTTTCGATTTGATGTTCCTTGAAAGCAAATGCAACGAGTTTCAAATTCCTTTTAACATTGCAAGAGGAAACGGAAGAGTATCACTCCGCAGCCGTAAGCCGCGGGGATATTTTGCATCCATAACCGGCAGGGTTGTTATTGATGGTCCGCCGGCATTGCGCTCATCCTTTTTTACTTTTGAAGATTACCGGCTCGAAACTGTTGCACAGGAACTTTTGGAAGAAGGCAAAACAATTACACCGGATAAAAGCAAAGTTGAAGAGATAGAACGGCTCTACAACGAAGATAAAGCAGCGCTTGGAGAATATAATCTAAAAGATGCTGAACTTGTTACCAATATATTCAGGAAGTCCGGGCTTATTGAACTCTCTGTGCGCAGGGCACAACTTTCCGGGATGTTAATGGATGAGCTTGGAATGATGACTGCGGCCTTCGATCATTTTTATTTACCTAAACTTCATCGTGCTGGTTACGTTGCACCAAATGTTAAAGACCTGACTACTTCTGAACATGCTGCGGGAGGTTATGTTATGGAACCGGATCCTGGAATTTATAACGATGTTGTGGTGCTTGATTTTAAAAGCTTATATCCAACAATTATCCAGACTTTTAAAATAGATCCGCTTGCACGTTTACACTCCGGTAATGAAACAATTGAAACTCTTAACGGTTATAAATTTTCCGGCGTAGAGCACATTCTACCCGGTTTTATTGATGAACTTACGGAACAGCGAAGCATTGCTAAAAAGGATAACGATACGCAGCTATCTCAGGCAATAAAAATTTTAATGAACAGTTTTTACGGTGTAATGGGTTCATTCGGATGCAGGTTTTACCACGCTCATCTTCCAACTGCCATAACCGGTACAGGGCACCGTCTCCTGTTAGGGAGTAAAGATTATCTTAAAAAAAATGGATACGAAGTTGTTTACGGCGATACCGATTCGTTATTTGTCCAGCTAAAAAAAGATGAGGGAAAAGAAGCCGTACAGAACGGAACGAGAATTGCAGACGACCTTAATAATTACTGGAAAGAAAAAATTTCTGCTGAATATGGATTGACTTCTCACCTGGAAATTGAATTTGAAAAATATTACAGGAAGTTTATCATAACACCGGCACGCGGTAGCGAATCCGGCGCTAAGAAAAGATATGCGGGAATCGTTGTAGAATCCGCCACAGGCGGAGGGAAAGAAAAACTTGAGTTTGTTGGGCTGGAATTTGTCCGCTCCGATTGGACCCGGCTCGCAAAAGAATTCCAGGTTGAACTTTATACAAAGGTTTTTAATGATGAAGATGTTGAAGATTGGATACGTGAAATTGTAAAGAAAGTGAAAGCAGGTGAGTATGATGAAAAACTTGTTTACAGGAAAAGATTAAGAAAAGATGTTGGGGATTACACTAAAAATATTCCACAGCATGTAAAAGCGGCGCGGCTTCTTCCTGAAGCAGTGGGTACTGTTTATTATGTAATTACAAAACGCGGACCCATTCCGGTTGAGTTAAAACATAACGATATTGATTATGATCATTATATCGAAAAACAATTAAAACCAATCACCGATTCGGTTCTCAGTCTTCTGGGCAAATCTTTCGATTCAATTGTTGAATCTGATCAGTTAAGTTTTTTTTAAT
>JAZGGS010000314.1:0-2853 GCA_036480595.1 Ignavibacteriaceae bacterium | reverse complement strand
TTTATTTTATTATTTGCAGACTTGTGTTCAGCTCAAGATTCAAATATAGAAGAGTACCAATTCATTTCACCCTTGCCTGATTCAAAGTTGATTATGCCCGAAAGTAATATTATAATCAGGCAAGGGGATACAATTGATGCAACGACTATGAAAGAAGCATCAATTGAAGTTGTTGGTTCGATAAGTGGATTGCACTCCGGAGAAATTTTTCTGTCAGATGATATGCGAACACTCATTTTTATTCCAATGATCCATTTTACTCGCGGGGAAAAAGTTAGTATAAATCTTTATAGCGGAATTTACACAACGAACGGGAAAATGTTGAGCCCCATCAGCTTTGAATTTTATATAAGCGAAACAATATCAAAATCTGAATGTGAGAAAGCCTTGGACGATGTTTTGGACTTTCCATATACTAATACAAATACTAATTACGATAATTACTTTTCAAAAAGCAATTACTCTATAAATAATGGTTTACCTGAAGACTTTCCTACTATCACAGTTAACGTGAATAATAATCCAACTGATGGATATTTATTTTTTGCTCCTTTTATGCTATCTCCATGGCTTGGATATCTTGTAATAATGGATAATAATGCAATACCAATATTTTATAAAAGGATGTCTAATGCTCAAACTGATTTTAAAGTCCAGCCAAATGGATTATTAACCCATGGTGATGCATTTGTTCGCAAATTTTATGCTATGGATTCATCTTACTCAATAGTGGATAGTTTTTCAACTGGCAATGGTTATGTGACTAATAATCATGAATTTCAGATGATAAGCAATGGCCATTCATTACTTTTATCTTACGATCCACAACCTGTTAGAATGGATACAATTGTACCAGGGGGAGATTCCTCAGCCATTGTTATTGGCTTAATTGTGCAGGAATTAGACGTTGATAAAAATGTTGTCTTTCAATGGAGAAGCTGGGATCACTATCAAATTACTGATGCAACAGAGGATATCGATTTAACTCAGCATACTATTGATTACGTTCACGGAAATGCTATCGAATTAGATTTCGATGGAAATTTGCTTATTTCCAGCAGGCATATGGATGAGATTACAAAAATAAATAGGCAAACAGGAGAAATTATTTGGCGCTGGGGTGGTTTAAAATCACGGAACAATCAATTCCAATTTGTTAATGATCAAAGAACGTTTTCACATCAACACGATATTAGAAGACTTGAAAATGGTAATGTTACACTCTACGATAATGGGAACTTACATTTTCCCAGATATTCTAGAGCTGCTGAATACCAATTAGATGAAACAAACAAGATTGCTTCATTAGTCTGGGATTATCAGCATGAAGAGTCTATTTATAAATCTGCCCAAGGAAATGTTGATAGGCTATCTAATCATAATACCATAATTGGTTGGGGAGGATGGATTTATGATTCTGATATTCAGGCTATAAGTGAAGTTCAGGTGAACGGTATAGTGGAGCTTGAAATTTCAATACCTGATTCATTTTCTAATTACCGTGCTTTCAAATTTCCCTGGAGAACGAATTTGTTTATAACTGAACCTAATTCAATTTTCTTCGAATCTATTCCTGTTGGCGACTCAGCTACTATTAGTGTCGATCTAATTAATAACTCAGCTGATCCTGTTAATATTACTGGATATTATAATGTAAATGAAGACTATGTCGTGGAAAACCCAGTTCCATTCTTACTCCCGGCATTTGGTTCTATCCCTCTTAATATTAAATTTATTCCCACCGAAAATGGTTATTTTAAAGATTATCTTCACATAAGATCGGATACTGAGACAAGCAGAATAGCGCAGGTTATGATATTAGCGGGCAGAACGGATACAATATTTTCTGATGTAAAAAAAGATGAGATAATTTACAATTATGTGTTAGAACAAAACTATCCTAACCCGTTTAATCCGGGCACAACTATAAAGTACTCTATTCCATTACTTAGTCATGTAAAAATTAATATTTATAGTTCAATAGGTGAAAAAGTAGCAGAACTGGTGAACCAACCCCGGGGCAGTGGAGTTTACGAAGTTTACTGGAATGCAGGCAATGCCGCTTCGGGAATTTATTTCTATTCAATTGAAGCAGTACCAACAGATGGAACTGAATATTTCCATTCTGTTAAGAAGATGATTTTGTTAAAATAACGACAAACGATGTAATACCAATTATTCCCAAATCATTTCTTAATTACAAGCGAGTTAAAAAGACCGGTTTTATTTTTTAACATCAATTCACAAGGGTTTCTAATAGACTCAACATTGAGACACTAGTACCTGTAATATATTTTTACAAAGCAAACTTAAATGCCGGAGCGGTAAGTTATAATTACTTTACAAGCTGTGCCATTACTAGAAAATTCGTTTAATAACTGATCCTAATAGGTGGAATAAATTTTGTGAAGAATAAAAAGAGGAATTTTCAATCCTTAATTTTCAAACTTAGAAAAAATTATTAAATTGTCTTATTACAATGGGTAGTAATATATGGGACAATATTTATGCGGGCGTTCACCACCATTATAGAGTATTAAATTATAATAAAATAGATACTCTAATTCTGTTAAATCATCTTATAAAATTCAATCTACAATCTCTAATAAAAATTATTAGGAGGCAATCAAATGAAAAATAATATATTAGTTATTCTAGTTTTAAGCTTATCGTGGGTGTGTTGTAGCAGTATCTTAGCACAAGGAGAGGAGGAACCTTTATGGGAGGAAAGTGAAGATAATATTTACAATACTAACTCTGGAAACGTCGGTATAGGGACTGAAACACCAAGTTCAAAACTTACAATATTCGGGTCGCAATGGAACGGTGGACTTGAGCTATATAACACAACCC
>JAZGGS010000313.1:0-3888 GCA_036480595.1 Ignavibacteriaceae bacterium | reverse complement strand
GAAATTAATTCTGAAAACATTTTACCGGATGCGTATGCTTTAGAACAAAATTATCCTAATCCTTTTAATCCTGAAACCAGGATACGATATGCAATACCGGAGCCGGGACATGTAACTTTAAGGATATTTAGAATTGATGGTCAGCTGGTTAGAACATTACAAGATGCAAATCAATCACCCGGTAGGTATGAGAGAATATGGGATGGTAAAAATGAATTTGGTAATAAAGTAAGTTCCGGTGTGTATTTCTATCAGTTGTATACCAGCAAATTTTTACAAACAAAAAAACTTATACTGCTCAAATAGAAGTGTAAAGCAGATAAAGTAAAATATTCATTTTATTAAATGTACGTATCGATAGTATTATTAATAATTATTCTTCTTTCATCTATTCTGGGAATAATTGAGTTTAGACGTCATCAAAAAAGAATTTATTCGATCCCTATACGAATTCACGTAAATGGAACCAGGGGAAAGTCTAGCGTAACAAGGTTAGTTGGTGCAGGTTTACGCAAAGGAGGAATTAAGACAATTACAAAAGTTACCGGTACTTATCCAAGGTTAATCCTGGAGAATGGAAGTGAAGCAGGGATATATAGAAAAGAGAGTCCGAATATTATAGAACAGTTATCTGTTGTTAAGTTTGCAGCCAAAAGAAAAGCAGAAGCAATTGTAATGGAATGCATGGCGTTACAGCCACAGTATCAATGGATTACTGAAAAACAAATGATTCATGCAACCATAAGCGTTATTACTAATGTACGTTTAGATCATGTTGATGTTATGGGACATACACTGCCTGAGATTGCTAAAGTTTTGAGCAATACAATTCCCGATAATCAAAATTTTTTTATGACTGAAACCGGTGCTTCTGATATACTGAGAAAAACAGCCGATAAAAATAATTCTTTAATACATATTTCTGATCCGGATTCGGTTTCTAACAAGGAGATGGAAGGATTTAATTATATAGAACATAAAGAAAACGTTGCAATGGCTTTAGCGGTATGCGAACATCTCGGAGTAGATCGAAACACAGCGTTGAATGGTATGCACAGAGCAAACCCGGATGCCGGCGCTCTGAAACTTTACAGGGTGAATGCTTTCAACAAGGTTACTAACTTCTTTAACGCCTTTGCAGCAAATGATTCCCAATCCACTCTAATAATCTGGAATATGATTAAGGAAGAAATTGGTTTCAAAGGACCTAAAATTATTTTGCTGAATACCAGGCACGATAGAATGGATAGAGCTAAACAGCTAACCGAAATGCTTGGTAAAAATCTAAATGATGAACTGGATTATTTAATATTAATCGGGCAATCGACTGATGTCGTAAAAGATTTATCGATATCGGCAGGGGTGGATCGGAACAAAATTATAAATTTAGGATGGACTGAACCATCATTAATTTTTGAAGAAGTTTTATCATTCACTGAAGATGAATCCACAGTAGTTGCAATAGGTAACATGGGTGGCATGGGAGGTAAGGTAGCTGACTTCTTTGAACATAGGAGTATTGGTCATGGTTGAACTCGCTATAACATTAGGATTAATTTTTAGTTTGCTTTCTTATGAGATATTTGGTTTAGCTGCAGGCGGTATTATTGTTCCGGGTTATATTGCATTGCAATTATCTCAACCCGATAGGCTAGCTGGAATTATAGTTGTCAGCCTTGTAACGTATCTTTTTATAAAAGTTTTAGGTAACTATACATTCCTTTACGGGAGAAGACAAATGGTTGTCTGTCTGTTGGTTGGATGTTTATTAGCAAATTTTTCCCGTCACTTTTTATTAATCGATGTAACAACAAGCACGGTTCAGCTGCAAGCTGTAGGTTGGGTTATTCCCGGTTTAATAGCTCATTGGTTTGGTAAACAAGGTATTTACAGAACGCTGTGTGTGCTGTTAATTACATCGGTGTTGGTAAGGTTACTGGTAATTATTTTATTCAACGGTGAGTTACTTCCAAAATGATATTAGATAGGATCAGTTAACAAAATGTATTTGTTCAGCGCCGGTTCTAAAAGAGTATTGAGTGTTTTGACACTGTTGGCTTTACTTGCTTTCCTGGCAGTAGAAAATGGAAAGGAAGATGTTAAACGTGAATGGTACGACCAGAAACTTGAAGCATCTGAACTAGCCAAAGGAGCAGCAGATTACTTAAAAGAATATCGTTTGCATAAAGGTGTTTTTATTGATGCTCTAAATGATCCCAACGAAACTGCATTAATCGGACAGGACATAACATTAATTACTACTGACCGCGGATATATTGAAGCTAAGTTAACAGCGACAAATCCTAATTTTGCAGCAGTCATCGTTGATATGTTGAAAGAATCTGAACTGAAAAAGAATGATGTAGTTGCAGTTGCTTTTACCGGCTCATTGCCCGGATTGAATATCGCAGTACTTTCAGCTTTACAAACTTTAAAACTAAAGCCAATAATAATTACATCAGTTGGTGCATCTAACTGGGGTGCTAACGATCCTTACTTTACCTGGCTAGACATGGAAAGAGTATTCTATGATGCAGAAATTTTTAAATATAGGTCTATAGCTGCTTCTATAGGCGGGGGGCTTGACAGGGGAAGGGGGCTTAGTCCCAACGGGAGACGATTGATAAGAGATGCTATTAAAAGAAACAAAGTGGAATTCATTAATGAGGAACACCTGGAGAACAGTATTGAAGAACGAATGAAGATTTACAATAAGGAAGGCAAAGGTGATCCTATTAAGGCATTTATTAATGTGGGCGGGGGAATAGCGAGCCTTGGCTCAACTGAAAATGTGCAATTTATTTCAAGCGGATTATCCAAAACCCTGGCAATGAAAAATTTTCCCCGGAGAGGTGTTCTGGTTCTGATGGCGGAGGAAAACATACCTATTATTCATATGTTAAATGTTACACAGCTTGCGCGCAAACATGGATTACCCGTTAGCCCGACACCGCTTCCGCTTCCCGGTGAAGGTGAGATCTTTATTCAAAGACAATATAGCATAACCTTAACAGTTATTGTTACAATATTTTTAATGATAGCTATCGCTATAGTTTTTATAATGGAAAAGAAACGGCACCGTCTTGGAGCAGAACAGATACCGATGCAAAAACACGATTAATAATATTAATAATTATTGAGAGTATTTCTATTCGGAATTTTATAAATAAGAAGTAAAAAATGAAAAATCCAAAATTTTTAATTCTGATATTGGTCTTGTGCCTTCCGTTCAGTTCACTTGTACAGGGTTCAGATACTAAAGCTCTTAAACCGAAAAATGCAAAAACAAAAATAAAAACTATTATTTCCGGTAAGAGCAAAACTTATTACCCATTACAATTCAAGGAGCCATCAATAATTTCCGTCAGGGGTCCTGGAAAATTAAAGGTAATTACCAGGGTATGGTTTGTTTCTGATGAAGAACAACAATTAGACTATAAGCTTTATTACAGGATTGACGGAACCCACGAAAATGAAGTAGAATTTAATAATGTGGAAAGATCGGAAACTGTAACTTATAAAAATTACTCCTTGGGAGTGCCAGGTATTGGTAACAATATAATTTTAGAACTTGGTCTTGGAGAACATACTATCGAGTTATGGCCCGGTACAAAAACTCCTAAAGTTGCTGCCAGGTATTTATTCACAAAGACAAGAGAGAAGAAAATTAACTGGGTATCTCTATCGCCATTGTATCCTAAGGAACCTGTTGACCTTGTAAGCAGGGAGAATGTTATCCATTACTTTCGCTTTTCCAAAAGTAAGCCCTTAATAGTGAAAATTAACGGTCCGACTATTTTAAGGATTTTGAATCGTATGGAGAACCATTATTATATGAAGGGTAGAATTAATTACAGACTTCGGGTTAAAGAAGATGGGGATGTTAAA
>JAZGGS010000312.1:0-2867 GCA_036480595.1 Ignavibacteriaceae bacterium | reverse complement strand
CATTTGTGGTTTTGAGTGCTTGGTGTGGTGATAGGTTTATGCCTACGGTAGCAAGAGGACGTATGAGTTATCAACATCCTACTCATCTAAAAGCTATGGTAGAGGCTGGGTATACTTCAAAGGATTCTGCTCAATGGAATGTTACTCCCACACAAATACCAAATGAGGAATGTTTATTGTTACAAGAAGCAACTCCTCAATCCTGCCTACTTGCTGTCGAGAGGTTAGCCTGGAATGAAGCGCCTAAGTATTTTATGTATCCAAGAAAAATAAGCAGTTGGAATAGTAATCCGACTTTTTAATAATTTTCTTCTTAGCCATCGATGCCTATCTACATCGTTAACCAATGTTCACCCTTTACTTAATCTTAAAAGAAATATTACTTCATCAAAATCATTTTCTTAGTTTGCACAAAACTACCAGCCTGCAGCTTGTAAAAGTAAATGCCGCTTGTAAGATTGGTTGCTCCGCCTGTGGCGGAAAAATCAACCTCATATTCACCAGTTGGTTTTTCTTCATTAACGAGTGTTTCAATTTCATTCCCAAGAATGTCAAACACTTTAATTACAACATTCGATGATTGTGGGATAGAGTATCTTATTTTTGTTGCAGGATTGAAAGGATTGGGGTAGTTCTGCGAAAGAGAAAATGTTCCTGGTATACCGCTATCATCTTGCCTATCATCGATTGCCACAGGTATTTGAGAAATTCGTCCATAATAAACGTCCTGCTCTCCATTAAAAGTTCCGGCCCACGCAAGAAAAGCACCGTTATTGTCCGAAATCATATCAAAATAGTCGCCCATCTTATTCTGTTGCGGCCAGCCCAGATGAGGATCGAAAGCATCGCTAAGTTGTTTGTTCAGCGACCAGGTCTGCCCGTTATCCTCTGAGAAGGAATAGTAAAGCGATGATAGATAAGTACCCGGATTGTTGCGGGTATCCAGCCAAACTACGTCAATGCGGCCGTTCGGGGCAACAGACATAGTACCGAACCACTGCCAGGCGGATGTTCCCGGATCATCATTAACTTGCACGGGGGAACTCCAGCTCAATCCCCTGTCGGTGCTTCGAATGAAATAAACGTCCAGAGGATCTGCCCCCGGCGGATCTACGGAGGAAAGTACATAAACAGAACTATCACCCGACCCACCGAAATTATCGCAGGCAACTATGGTTTGCCCTAGCAGTCCACCGGGATTAGGTCCGGCATAGGCTGAAAACTGGCCGCCTAAATTTAGTTGAGTCGAGAATTCAAACACGGGCGTTGCCAGTGAATCAGGCGCATTTGATGATCGCGCTATTACAAATTGTCCATTATTAAAAGACAATCCGGCAGCATACAACTCTCCTTCAACTCCAACAGCAAGTGTACCACGCCCGGGATTCTGCGGAACGTTCACCAGCGGCTGAAAATTTTGCCCGCCATCAACAGACCGTGTCATTACAATGGTAGTTGTCACACCATCACGCGAAAAACAGTATATGTTTCCTTCCCCAAGACTGCCGGTACGGTCAATCGTCATCCAACCCTTATCCCCGCCGTATGCTGGAACCGGGTTCATCCATGTAGCTCCCCCGTTGGTTGATTTAAACACCTCGCAGGTGTAACCGCTAGCAGTTGATAGGCTGTAATAAAAGAATGTGCCATTGTTGTCGGCATCCAAAACCGGATCAGAGCGGAAGATTCCAGGTTCAATAACGCCGGGGAATGTCCAGCTCTGGCCAGCATCGGTGCTGAAGGCATAGCCTGCCTGACGAAAGTTGCTGCTGATATTGTCGAACTGTCTCCAGCCGATAGCCATATTGTTAGGATTGTCCGGATCAATAACAATGGAAGGTTCGTTTGCCGCATCGTCGATAATATTTTGTCCGAGCTGGTCAACATTTACCTGTACCATAAAAAAATCTGATGTCGAAAAACGGTAAGCAGGAGAGGTTTGTTGTTCTTCCCGTTGAACCGGGACGTATTCATCGTCCGGAAACTCAGGACGATCAATCAACCAAGGTAAAAGCGTGCTGCCCTGTTGGTTTTCCTGTGCCATTGATAACGGTGAATAAGTTAAGGCATAAGCCAGAATGAAATAAATAAATACACTGACTGTGAGACGATTAGATAGTGGAATAGTTTTCATAGGAAGCTCCTTCATTTAAAATTATTTTGTTCAATGCCAGAACTTAAAAAATCGAACGAACAAACTTAAATTTAACCAAAGCAAATATTAAACTCTCCTTCAGATTTCTTGGTTGGTGGTAATTAGTTTGTTAGGATTAGGAGGGGCGAGTCATAGACCCGCCCTTTAATTAGTTTATATTATAAACTCAGTTGGGACTATATTCGCTTAACTATTTTTTAATGTTGGGTTCAGTTTTAGCAGGTTCTTTGGGTTTCCAGGTATCTTCCGAATCTCCCATTTTACTTTTCCCATCGAACCTGGCACCTGCTTCAATCACCAAAATTTTAGCGAAAATATCTCCCTTAAGATATCCTTTAGCATCAAGCACTAGTTTTTCGTTAGCTCTTACAGTTCCGGAAACCTTTCCGCCTATCGTTATGGAATTTGCAATTATTTTTCCTTTCACTTTTCCACCTTCACCTACTACAACATTCCTTTTAGATGAAATATCTCCCTGTATTTCACCCTCTACCCTAATATTTCCACTGCTTGTTAATTGCCCTTCTATTTTAACCCCGTTGCTTATTATAGTGGTTTCGTTGGATTGTGATTCTTCGAATGAAGTGCTTTTAAGCATAAAATGTTTCTCCTTATACAATTAATATTCCCGGCAAATTGCTAAATACTATATTTGCCAAATAAAAGTACGATAGTAATATATCCTTATTCCATCCACAATTGCCACCCAATT
>JAZGGS010000311.1:0-3347 GCA_036480595.1 Ignavibacteriaceae bacterium | reverse complement strand
GCAGCAATTAATAGTAATCCTTCAAAGGTTTTAGTAAGTGTTCCATAGGCAATGCTATCCTGAAAATTGATATTAAGGTTCCTGTTTACCAATCTCATTTTATGCCCGAAACGGAAAGGATAAATTGGTTCATTTATCTTCCCAAGAAAATCCATCAATCCATCTTCATCATAATTATAATCGAAGGAAGTGAGGGCAGAATCTTCATCAACAATTTTTTCCAGCGCTCCCTGCTCGGTGGTAGGCTCGGTTTCGCCCGGTTCAACTACCATATCATCCTGGCAGCCGAAGAAAACTACTATTAATCCTAACAGAAGAAATGGGAGAAAATGTTTGCAGAAAAGATTTGAATATTTCATTTTAGTGCTCCTTATGTATAATGAATAATTATTACTTAATCCCAGTTCCTCTCAGCCAACTGCAAGCCAGATAGAAACTTTTGTGCCACAGCACGGAAGAAGGTTAATTCATTATAAGATATGGATTTAGCGAACCCGGCAAAGTGTTCCAAATGCATGGATTATCATTTTATATGCATGGAAAATTTTCTTCATGCACTTTAAATAGGTAGAAATTCTCGTTCGTTGTTGATATCAGATTATTTATTAATTCAAAAGAAATGAAAGTATCTCGAGAAGAATTTATCAGAGGAAGAAATCAGATAAGTGGTTCACAAATAAAATAAAAATCCCACACCGACCAAACAATGTGGGATTTAACTCTAGAATTTTATCTCTTCCTAAATTTTACAGAAAAGACTGAATATAATTAACATAATTTGCTGCACCCCCCGGCTGGTAACCGGTTTTTGCCAGCAGTTTACCTGCGTTATCCATTATTAAGATAGTTGGGAAACCCTGAATACCATACTTTTGCGCAAGAGACTGGTTGTAATACTTAGTTTCATTTGTTTGCGGAACGCTGCGGGGAAAATCTATTTTAACCAGCACTAAATTTTCCTGTGCATATTTTTCAAATTCTGCTTGCGAAAAAACCTCATCCCTTAATTTAAAACACCATTTACACCAATCACTTCCGGTAAAGTTTATCAGCACTGCTTTATTTTCTTCTTTTGCAATCTCAATTGCTTCTTCCAAATTAGTTTTCCATTCCAGCGAATCTGAAGCGGAAACATCGGAACATCCAAGGGATAAGATAACGGTTATAATTATCTGGATAAATATCGCTTTCAATTAATTTTTCCTGTTTTTAATAAGATTTTTTGTTTTTTAAATAGTTAGATTCTAAAAATTCAAAATGGATTCTGAATTTATCTTGTTTATTAAAAATAAATATACACTTCAATTCTGCATTATAGCTGTCGGCTGATTAACATTTTCACTTTTTTATTGATCTCAGCAGAAAGATCGCAGAATCAATCTAAGATTACAATACTTCTTTCTCCCCCTTAATTGTTGGATCAGGTGGACGCTCATACAACGCTGTTAATTCTTTATACTTTTGCGCAATCTCTGCAGATAGTTGTTCGCGGGTAAATCTCCAGTTCCAGTTTCCGCCGGTTGTGCTCGGAAAGTTCATTCTTGCTTCGTCACCAAGGTTAAGAATATCCTGCATTGGAATAACAACAAAAACTGCAACTGAAGCATAAGCAATCCTGATTAGCTCGGTAACCATGTCTTCATTAAAATAATTTAAATACTTTTGAGCATGCTCAAAAATATCTCCATCATTATTTTTTTCTTTCTCGAAAAAACCGCGGGTTGTATCATTATCGTGTGTGCCTGTGTAAACAACACAGTTTGGAACAAAATTGTGGGGGAGGAATTTTTTCTCCATATCAGTCCCGAAAGCAAACTGTAAAACTTTCATTCCGGGAAAGTTAAATTCATCTCTTAACTCTTCAACTTCTTTTGTAATTACACCAAGATCTTCTGCAAGTATAGGAAGATCGCCCAGATACTTTTTAACTGTGTTGAATAGCTGCCTGCCGGGCGCTTTAACCCATTTACCCGGTTCAGCAGTTTTAGAACCGCCGGGAATTTTCCAGTAAGCTTCAAAACCCCTAAAGTGATCAATACGAATAATATCAACTAACTCAAGCAAGCTGGAAAATCTTTTCCTCCACCAAAGAAATTCGTCCTTCTCCATCTCATCCCATTTGTAAAGCGGGTTACCCCAAAGTTGCCCTGTTTCGCTAAAATAATCCGGCGGTACACCTGCAACAAAAGAAAGTTCGCCATCTTCATCAACGGTGAAGAGTTCTTTGTTTGCCCATAGATCAGCGCTGTCATAAGCAATAAATATTGGCATATCGCCTATAATTTTTATTCCTTTTTGATTAGAATAATTTTTAAGTGCTTTCCACTGCCTTAAAAAAATGAACTGAACAAATTTATTGTATTGAATATCATCACTTAATTTTTCGCTCCATTCTTTTAAAGAGCTTTTATCCCTATGTACCAATCCTTTATCCCACTCACTCCAGGCAGCTCCGTTGTGCGCATCTTTACAAGCGATGAAAAGCGAAAAATCATCCAACCATTCTTTATATTCTTTACAGAAGCTGTTGAAATTTTTATCCAATCCATTAGAATTATTTTTGAAGTTATTAAATGCAGTTCTTAAAATTTTCTTTTTATACTCTATAACTTTTCCATAATCAACATTTCCGGGCTCGGATGGAGGAGGCGAATTAATTTCATTTTCTGATAAGAAACCGTCTTCAATTAATTTATCGGGACTAACAAGCAAAGGATTCCCCGCAAAAGCAGAAAAGCATTGATAGGGAGAATCGCCGTAACCAGTAGGACCCAGCGGAAATACCTGCCAGAGAGTCTGCCCTGCTTCAGCTAAAAAATCTACAAAGCTGTAAGCATCATTTCCAAGGTCTCCAATTCCGTACTTACCCGGTAAAGATGTTGGATGAAGAAGTATGCCTGCGCTACGTTCAAAGTTCATAATATTTTCTTATATATTAAAATCATATTGAATTAACAAAGTTAAATAAATTTATGAGATGAATACTACAAATTACTCTTCACCTAACTGTCTGGTAATATTTAAGATGAATTGAATTTCTCTATTAGAAATATATTATTTAAATAAGAAAAATTGTCGATTGAACGGCATTTATTTTTCTATCCGGAATGTGCATGTTTGTGAATCCACTTTTATAATGAGTGCATTTTTCTGTAAGTTGGGCAACAAATTTTTTAACCTCGCACTTGAATAATAGTTTATGGAAAACATTAATGATATTGTAAAAATATTTCTTACCGCAATGACTCCAATCGGAGAACTAAGAGCTTCAATCCCGTTAGGTCTGACTATTTTACACCAACCATGGTTTCTTGTATTCGTAATTTCTGTTATTGGAAATATGATCC
>JAZGGS010000310.1:0-5343 GCA_036480595.1 Ignavibacteriaceae bacterium | reverse complement strand
GCCATCTGCACTGGTTGTAATTGTATGAGAGGTGAAATTCTCATTTCCGTCGTTCTCATACCAGGCGATTTTATCATCATTCCAGGAAGCGGAAAGCACATCCATATCCCCGTCACCGTCTACATCTCCCGCATAGACCGAACGGGCGCCATCCGTACCTGTTGTGATAGTATGGGGGGTAAAATTCTCATTTCCGTCGTTCTCATACCAGGCGATTTTATCATCTTCATAAGAAGCGGAAAGCACATCGATATCCCCATCGCCGTCCACATCTGCCGCATAGACCGAAAAGGCTTCATCCGCATCTGTGGTGATGGTATGTGGGGTAAATGGCACCTGAGACAAAATATTTGTCGTCAAACTAAAAACAATTATTAACAGAACTGAATAGACTTTCATAAATCCTCCTGAAAAATTATGTTATTAATTTTCATCAAAGGGAATCAGGAAGCACAGCAATTTATCCCTTTAATGGGTTATACTATACTCCACACCTTGGGGGAATCAATAGAAAAGAATAATCTAAAAAATACTGTGATGCATACTACAACCTCGCCCAAAGGGGTAGATGATACTCTGAATATTATGAGTAATATATAACCAGAGTTTACAATCTGATTTAATTTGCAAAATTATTTGCTAAATGTCAAGAATGTAAGAAAAATAAACTTAACGATTGGCAAGTAATAAAAAACCCCTGCATCATACCTGACCTGGAGGGATCGGCTTTCTCAGATGCAGGGGTCTTTGCCTTATTGGTAAATAAAAATAAGTTATTTAATAATCCTACTTCATCAACATTTATCCGCCGTAGTACTAACGTAGGAGGACCATCTTCTTAGTCTCAACAAAAGAACCAGCACGCCCGGCGCTTAAACTTGTAGTCTGTAGAGGTAGATACCGCTTGATAAGGTTGTTGCAGGGATCCAAAATGTTTCAATCCTTAAGAGCCTCCTCCACGGTAGCAAATTTCTGGAAGACATTATCTAATTTTGTTTTAGCAAATGTTTTACTGATTTTCTCTGAAACAGCTGCCAACTTAAATTCGCCTCCCTTGTTAGTTGCTGTTGTATAGCCATACATTAATATTCCAATTCCCCAGCTTGATATAAACTGAACATCACTTAAATCAACAACTATTTTCTTTTTATTATGATCTAGCGCATTTTCAATTGCTTCGTGAAAATCATTTGCCTCATAACCGAGCATCATTTTACCTTCAAGTGTAATCACCACCCCGTTTTCAGTTTCATAAGTTTTTACATCCATTACTATCTCCTTTAATCATTTTGTAATAGCAAATTAAGTTTTATTTTATTTTTATTACAACAAAAGTTGCATCATCATCCTGTGGTCTATCTCCTCCCCATTCATCACATTCCTTCACAAATCGTTCGATAATTTCATCTGCAGATGCTCCGGCACTTACCCCCAAAATTGCTTTTGCTTTCTCATCTCCTAATATTTCTTTTCTTTCATTAAGTCTCTCGGTAAATCCATCGGTCATTAAAACAATTACATCTCCTGTTGAAAGTTCGAATTTATTATTAGTGTAATTGAAATGAGGGAAAGCTCCAAGTGGGGGTCCAGCCGATTCTACTTCCCTGATGACACCGGTTGCTTTCTCAAATATTAAAAACGGGTACATTCCTGCACCTATTACTTCAAGATGAGATTCTTTAATCCGTAATATACGCAGTGTCATATACATCGGTTGAAGTTTCATTGATTGAAGCGAATTATTAAATCGGTTTATTACTTCTTCAAGATCCGCATAAGGTGCTAAATTTTGAAACAATCCCTTTGTAACGCTAACCATCATACCTGCATTTATCCCGTGCCCGGTTGCATCACCAATAACAATGTTTAAAGTTTTGTCTTCAGATTTGTAAAAATCATAATAGTCCCCACCTACTTCTGTGGCAGTTTTCATATAAACAGCAATATCAAGGTTTGGTAAAGAAGGTATTTCTTTAGGAAGCATAGCAAGTTGTAGTTGGCGGGCTTGTTCAAGTTCCTTCGTTTTTCTTTCATTTTCCGATTCCGCTTTTTGAGCCCTTAATTTTTGTTCCAGTTCTTTTTGGGATAACTCTTTTACCGTAACAAGCTGCTTTTTCAAATTAATATTTATTTCAGAATAACTACGAACCAGGTAAACCAGTATAGAAACGGGAAAACTAAATGCGGCTACGTAAGTTAATAAATCAAAATACCTCCACAAGTTCACAATTCCACCAATTATTAAGGTATTAAGTGTGACAACCACAAATGATACTATAAAACCGATACCTATAACCCAGGCATTCCTTTTTTTACTTTTTAGAGCGATAACTATTATCCTTATATATTCAATCCCTGTTAGAATGATGAATCCTAAGTATAAATAATATGCAGCGTCGTTAAGATATATCGCATTGTAAATAATTATTAGGATTGAAACTGAAAGGAAATACCAAAAAGACTTGAGTAGCTTTTGATAAAAAATAGTATAAAAACATGCAAGAAGAGTACCGATTGCCAGTATAACTGCACTCCGGTGAATAAGATAATAAAAGTATTTATAAATAAAATCAGTTTGTACTGTCTGCCAGAGCCAAATGAATAACAATGCTATCACAATCAGAAATAAATAAAGAGAATAGTAGAGATATTCTTTTTTCTTAGAGCTAAAAAAGAATAATAGAAAGGTTAAAAGTGAGAGAGAAAGTAATGGTCCAATCATTCCAACATATCCTATTTCCCCAATATAGAAGTAATCCTCTTCCTCAAGAGCTTTTATACTTCTACCCAAATCATCTAATCTGATTATAAATCCAAAATGTGATATAATTTTGGAATACCAGAAACTTTCTAAAGTTGATTCCGGAATTAAATACCGGACTGCGAGTGTATAATATTTATTAGAATCTAATTCCAGTGGAACAGGGTTGGGACAATGGTGATAGAGTTCTATCTCACCCGGATTACTGCTTATCTTACCAAAACTACACTTTAATTTTCCATTAACGTATATTTCAGAAGCACCATAATGATGAATCCTTAGAGCCAAAGTCTTATTATAAAGTGCTGAGTCTATGGCAATAACTTTTCTGAACCATCCGGTACCTTTCCATTCATTTTTGGGATAATCTTCAAAATACATACTTGTCCTGACTGTATCCCAATCCACAGCATTAAAGTTTGGAGATGCCCAGAGGGGATTATCACCCGGATGATACCGCCAAACATTATCTAATTCAATGGTGTTTTTTTTGATTGAATTTGCATAGACGTAAACAGTATCACTCGATTGTGGATATGACGATTTTGAAAATGAAATGAGGGCTATGAGTAGAAGAATATTTCCAGGGATCTTCACGAATTTCATAGGATAAAGTTAGCAAAATTATTCCATAACACTCTCAGAACTTAATGTAGTTTAAGAGGTAATATCCCGAGAATAGTATTGCAATTTGCTAATTCGTTAAGAAATAGTCAAGAAAAATAAACTAAATGATTGGCAAGTAATAAAAACACTCGCATCATACCAGACCTGGAGGGATCGGATTTCTCAAATGCAGAGGTTCACATCTTTCGAGGCTAAACTTACTTCATCAAAACTATTTAGTCTAATTGACTTATTCAAAAGTTTTTTAGATATATAGAATATTTTGAAAGTTAAAACCTCATAAAATGACATTAGTGTTCATTTGTTACTTTACATTTGAATACAACAGTGGTAATTAACTCAATGGTTATTCCAAACAGAACGCTTATCACAAACGAAACTGCAA
Source organism: Ignavibacteriaceae bacterium (assembly GCA_036480595.1). Lineage (GTDB taxonomy): Bacteria > Bacteroidota > Ignavibacteria > Ignavibacteriales > Ignavibacteriaceae > JAZGGS01. The sequence goes on along the minus strand of JAZGGS010000310.1, from coordinate 1,570 downwards.
TTAGGTCCCAGGCATTGGTGACCATAAATATGTAAAAAGAAAAAATTACTCCCATTATAGCTCCAATAACAGCACCGCGTAGTGTCCAATCCACTTTTAATATTGAAATCCCAACCACAACTCCAAGCATAATACGATTAATCATTATCCAAACGAAAATTGTTAAATTTATCTCTATTATTTCAAAGTATAAGCCGAGATAATAGTCAATATAACCAACTAATACTCCGCTAAGAGTCGCTATAATTATTCTCTTACCTGACAAAGTGGTCACCAAATTATATTTGACTAATTTACGATAGACTTGTTGTCAAGTTTGATGCCACAATCTGAAGGGTTTTACATAATAAAAGGTGATGTTTTTTATCCTAAATTAGAAGTTGTTACAAATTTACTTAATCAACATTTATCCGCCGTAGTGCCTAACGCAGGAGGACCATCTTCTTAGTTTCAACAAAAGAACCTGCACGCCCCGGCGCGTAAACTTGTAGCCTGTAAAAGTAGATACCACTTGGAAGTTGCTTTGCAAACCAAGTTAACTCATAAGTGCCGACTGACTTTTCTTCATTTACTAATGTTTCTATTTTATTACCAAGTATATCAAAGACTTTAATAACTACATTAGACGATTGTGGAACTGAGTATTTAATCTTAGTGGAAGGATTAAACGGATTTGGATAGTTCTGACTCAAGTTGTAATCAATTGGTATTTCATCAATCTCATCTTCTTCAACAAACGAGACTCCGCCGTTTGTTGTTCTCAGGATTGTCCCGGACCTACCCACAGCCGTACCATTAGCTGAATCGGTGAAGCTGACACCTGTCAAACGGTTTGTTGTCCCGCTTGTTTGCTGAAACCACCCCTCTTGTGCAAGTGTTGTGAATTGAAATAAAAGAAATGCAATAAAAAGTAAAGATAAGTTTTTCATAACAGCCTTCTTGAAGTTTTCAAAACTATATATTACGCTAAACCACTGGGGAAATAAATTGTGGTAACAATATTCTGGAATGTACAATAATCCGCTCCACAACCTCTCCCAGAGGTATTAGATAATTATTACCAACTATTACATTCGATTAATATTTGATTAGAGTCAAGAAAAATAAACTTTGTTAAATGGCAACTAACCGGGGGAACTTTTACATCTTTATGACATTTCCATGACAACTCTGTTTGATTTTTAATTTAGATTCTTACCAAGATAATTTACAAATCACACGGAGGTGGTTATCAAAAAGAAATTATTTTTTCTAGTTTATTTCTTACTTCTTTCAAGCGCAATACTCGCACAGGAAAAAGCTAAACCTATAATTATACACCCTCTAATTGGGGATAAACTTGACAAGGTGGAAGAAGAGTATTTCAAATTCTTTCCCCAAATAAGTGGATTTCAAGAAGCAGTTTTTTACTTGAATCCGGATAGTAGTCTAAGAGTAGATATTCGATACCAGGAGAGCGATGCAATCAGAGATACTATTATTAACAGATATAGAACACTTAGAAGCCTCCAAACTCATATTGATCAGATTATTATTATATCAATAAATGAAATTGAAGAATCATATAAAG
>JAZGGS010000309.1:0-2922 GCA_036480595.1 Ignavibacteriaceae bacterium | reverse complement strand
CTTCATAAAGATTTTTAACTTCCATTCCCGATATCTCTTTTGTCTTCGGCGATTCAATTCCAAATGCCTGGCAGTAAAAATCCAAATTAAATTTTCTAGTTAATCCGTAAAATGTGAATTGCTCCAGCAAGTCGATGTGTACCTTGGTATCGAACCTTCCTTTAATAAGATTTTTTGTGGGTTTTACTTTAAGCATGGCAGAGCGGATCATCAAAAAAGGCAGATCAAAATTTCTGCCGTTAAAAGTTATTACCTTATCTGTTACATCAATAATTTTCCAGAAGGATTGAAGTATTTCTTTTTCAGGTAATCCTTTATATTGCACTTTTTTATCTTCAGATTCCCATTCCTCCTTCTCATCACTTTCGTAATAAACAAAAGATTTATGTTTCTCTACGTCAAATATCCCAATTGCAACACACTTAGCTGTAAGCGGGTAGAGACTTGTATAACGGATCGCTTCATCAACATGTTTCTGTTTTTTATCAGGATCGGTTTCTTTTTCTGCATAACGAAGAAGATATTCCTGCTGACTTTCGGAGAGTGATTCGAATGGATAAGCGCTGGTTTCAATATCGAAAATTATTTTTCTCATACTGCCCCCGTATTGGTTTATTTGGTTCTTAATATTTTTACAGAAGGTTCAATCATTTTTACTTTTTGTATATAATCATCAGTTAACGGAGTTGATTTTCTTGTAAACGGATCAACATGAACCGACACGCCGGCTCCCTCCGCAATTATCGCCTTTGTTTTTGAATTTTCCACAATATGTTCAAACCCAAAACTTGAGTGCTTAATATACGATATTCTTGTATAAATATTAAGCTCATCATCAAAACGGGCAACTTTTAAATAGTTAATTTCGTTATGAACCATATAGTAAACATTGTTTGGAGAGAAGATATTTTCCAAAGGAATAAAATCCGAATCAATTGCATACTGAATTTTCGCCTGTTCAAAATAGTTAAGATAAACTGCGTTGTTAACAATTTGCAGCATATCAACTTCGTTAAATTTAACTTTTACTTTGTATATATGATGAAAATCCGATATGTTTTTAGTTGGTTGCATTGATAAATAACTCTCTAACTTCCTTTTGTTTTTCTTACCATCTTTTCAATTTCATCCCACATTTCTTCTGGTACCGTTTCGAGCATATTGAATTGTCCGGCGCCTTTTAACCATTCGCCGCCGTCTATCGTAATAACTTCACCATTTATGTATGCAGAAAAATCAGAAACCAGGTACGCCGCTAAGTTTGCAAGTTCCTGATGTTCACCAAGTCTTTTTAGCGGAACTTTTTTTGCAAGATCAAATTTATCTTTCATATCGCCGGGCAGCAATCTATCCCACGCACCTTTTGTTGGAAAAGGACCTGGAGCAATTGCATTAAAACGAATTCCATACTTTGCCCACTCAACTGCAAGCGAACGAGTTAGAGCAAGTACTCCTGCTTTTGCACAGCCAGAAGGAACAACATAAGCAGAACCGGTAAATGCATAGGTTGTAACGATGTTCAATACATTTGCGTTTTGTTTATTTTCTATCCAATGTTTACCAAAAGCGAGTGTGCAGTTGTAAGTTCCCTTTAATACAATATTGATGATGTTATCAAAAGCACGGTTGGAAAGTCGTTCTGTAGGTCTTATAAAATTTCCCGCAGCATTGTTTACCAACACATCCACCTTTCCAAATTTATCGATGGAAGTCTTCAATAAATTCTCTACGGAAGCACAATCAGTAACATCACACTGAACAGGAAGTACTGCTTGATTATTACCTTTTGATAATTCCTCGGCTGTCTTTTCAAGCACGTCAAGTTTTCTGCTTGCAATTACAAGGTTGGCACCAAGTTCAACAAAATATTTTCCCATCGCTTTACCAAGTCCTGTACCGCCGCCGGTTATTACTATTACTTTATCCTTAAGTGAATCTTCTTTTAGCATTGATGTTTTGTATTGATGATCTTTCATTAGTTTCTTCTCAAATTATTTTGTGACTATGTTGTTTACGGAATATAAAACACCGGGACTGTGAGACTTTGGGATGTTGAGATGATGAGTGTTTGCAATTTTTTACACAGTCCATTTTTCTGATTGATTTTCCATTGTTACCACCTTTCCAAATATATTTTCATATTCTTCTGATAACCTACCAGACATATTTTTTTCCATGTACTTACATTTAGCCGCAAATTGAAGCCAGGTTTGAGTTTCAGTAGCTTCGCTTTTACAATCAACTAATTTTGCAATGAATGATTATGGATACCTCCTTTTTCTAAATGCTTCACTAATATTTGCACAAACCCATCTTGATGATCTTCTGATTTGATCAGTTAAGGAATATATTTCCTCTTTAGGAAAAGATTTTGAGATTTCGAAAATTTCCATTGTGCATTTAAATGACAGTTTATAGACAACCAATTCGCGATGATCACGTATTTTCAATTTAAGCTTCTCCAATTTAAAAAATTAAACCACTCAGAGTCTCAAAGACTAAAAGTCTCTCAACTAAACTTTCTAAAGATTACAAAATATTAAAAGCAATATTTATCAGCTTCAATCAGTTTATCGGCAATTTCTCTTCTTAACTTTGTTGTGTTAACCGGTTCAAGCTTTGTAAAGCGTTTTAATCCGAGCATCAGCATTTTCAAATCATCGCCTTCAGCAAAAGCAGTTATTGCATGTTTACCGTAAAGATTTATCCTTTCCACTGCATCGCTTATATAAACCTTTGTCATATTAACATACGGCTGTAATTCTGATTCACTTTTTGATTTGGAAAGTTTCATTGTTCTTAAGTATGCAGATTCACATGCAAACACTTCAATCATCATATCTGTTACATTCATAATTATTTCCTGCTCATCCTTTAAGTTTTCCATCAGTTTTTGAACAGCAGCACCTGCAATAATCAATA
>JAZGGS010000308.1:0-2258 GCA_036480595.1 Ignavibacteriaceae bacterium | reverse complement strand
CAACAAAAACTACAGCAACAAGAGGTAAGATAACTTACCATGGTCTGATTATTAATTCTCATTAATTCATAAAATATAAGATATTTTAAAATAATCTCGGTAATATTTTATAACTCCTAATAGAAATAAAATTTGAAAATTTAAATCTTAAAATTAAAAGAAACTAAAAAAAAATAAGTAAATTACTTATTAAATTATTTCTGTTCCCATGGCATGCAGAAAAATCCTTTTTCCAATTCATATTGTGAGAACAATCCACAACCAAAACAACTACAACCCTTATTTTCTATTTGATCTTTAGGCTTTTGTGATTGACCTCTTGAACAAAAAAGGGCGTGTGGCTCAAATTCATTGAGTTGGTTTGGTTTGAATGACGGACAGGGTCCACAGAATTTTACAGACGTAGTAGTCTATCTACTTACGGTTACGGCATTCTGACATTGACTCTTCCGTATCAGGTACTGGTTTAGCCATGATTTTCACTCTTTTATTTAGATTGATTTATTTTTTTAATTCTAAATTATACAACAAAAAATTTCAAATTACAATAAAAATACATAAGTTAGTTTTTAAATTTAATAATTATAAACTATTAATTTAGAGGAAATAGTACTTTTAAACCTAGAAAACCTACACTCTGGTGTTTGGTTGATCCCGAAGCAGAGGCTGTATAGCTTAATTAATTTTTTCTTTGCTTCTTCATATGAAAACTCGGGCATTTCCCAGTTTTTAAAGCTGGATATGTAAAAAAATGATAGAGATAATTTTTAAACAATAATGATTGTTTATATGTAAAATTAACTTATCGAAAAAAATGCATAATTCATGTTTTTTATAAAAATACGTTGAAGTAAGATTCTTAATATATAATACTTAATTTTCAAAAGACGGGTTTTAAATAATGAATACTCCCCTTTTAATTATAAATTTCATCATATTCGTTATAGTAATTATTTCCTTTATAGCTAAAAATGTTGATTATCTTACAATATCATTATTATCCGCTTTTTTATCCGCCACAATCACAGGTATCATACTAAATATAGAAATGGAGGTTTTTCTAATTCATATAGAATGGAAAGCTATTATTTTTATATTTTTTATGAGTTTAATAACAATTATTGCCGTTGATTCTAATATACTCGAATATTTGACTGTTAAATTATTTCAAATTACCAAAGGGCAGCAAAGAATTTTCTTTATATCCCTAATACTATTAACTACAGTTTTAGCAGCGACTATAAATGATGTAGTAGTAATTATTATATTAGCTCCGGTTGTTATCCGTATTTGTCATATCTTAAAAATAAGATCAGGAACTTATTTGGCTGGGATGACCTTATGTGTTAAAATTGGTTCAATTATTACTCCTTTTGCAAGTAGCGAAAACATAATTATATCTACTCATTTTAATTTAACTACTGTGTATTTTATTCAGAATTTTTGGATATTTTCGTTCTTCCTATTGTTTGTATCAATCTTTTTAATGGATAAGTTTATCCTCAAGAAGGAACCTGTTGTTGACCCTCAACAAAAAAAGTTTATGTTAGAGTTAATTAATAAAGATGTCTTGATTAAAAATAAAAAAATGTTTTATTTTAACAGTGTTGCGATTGTCATAATAGTTTTTTTATTTATAATTTTACCCGAGCTTTATTTAACAGCAGCGATTTCATCTCTAATTTTAATTTTAATTAATAGGAAGTTTACTAAAATATCTCTCCACAAAATGTTAAAAGACATTGAATGGGATATTATATTTTTTCTTATATCTTTATATGTCATAGTAGGTTCTATCTTGGAATCTGGTTTTGGAGAAATATTTAATCAGATTCCATTTGAAACCATCAATCCTCTTTTTTTATATTTTATTTTATTAATTACTATAAGCTTAATGTCTGCTTTTGTTGCAAATACACCAACTACTTTGATTTTTATCCCAATAATAGAAGCATTAATAAATTCTGGATTTTCTCCAGAAATACTTTTTACTATCTTTATCTTTGGAATACATTTAGGGGGAAATATGGTTCCGCAAGGAGCTGCCGCTCATGTTACAACTCTTAATATTGCCGAAAGATCAGGAGTAAGCAATTTAAATTACAAGAGATTGTTAAAAGTTGGATTTACCCTTACTATAATTCAACTTCTAATAATTTTAGGATTTGTATATATTCTAGTTCTTTTAAATTGATGCTATTTCTCATATAAATATTTAGTTTCTATTAATCAATAAAGATGAAAACATTTGATATTCA
>JAZGGS010000307.1:0-2422 GCA_036480595.1 Ignavibacteriaceae bacterium | reverse complement strand
CAGGTTGTTTGCCCTTTAGTTGCAAGAGATGCAGGATTAGGTGAGCTTGGAAGGATGGGTTTGCTTATGACTCCGAGATTGGGACCACGTGTAAGAATTTCAATAGTTACAACAGATCTACCTATTCTGATTGATAAAAGAAAACAAGATTACAGCGTAACAGATTTTTGCAGGATGTGTAAAAAATGTGCAGTTGCCTGTCCGAGTAAGGCAATATCATTTGAAGATAAAAAAGATATTGATGGAGTGAAAAGGTGGCAGATAAATTCTGAAGCATGTTATACTTTATGGTGTACTTTTGGAACCGACTGCGGAAGGTGCATAGCGGTTTGTCCATACTCTCATCCTGATAACCTGTTTCACATTTTTATAAGGTTTGGTATTAGGAATTCAAAAATATTCAGGTGGTTTGCAGTGTTTATGGATGATGCTATTTACGGAAAGAATCCTCCGCCTGCAGAACTCCCGGATTGGATGCAGGTTTACCCTGAGAATGATTAAAATATTTAAAGTATTTCTAGGTGATTGAATAAATTGAGCTGAAAGTGAAAAAATATTAATTAATATCTTGACATTTATAGACGACTGGTCTATTATAGATATTGTAATCAAAAAACAAAATATTTGAACATTGCAGGGGTTGCAATGAGCCACACAAAAGAAAAAATATTGAGTGCAGGTGCACGCCTGGTAAGAGAAAAGGGATTTAATCATACAGGGCTGCATGAAGTTTTAAAGGAAGCCGGAGTTCCAAAAGGATCATTCTATTTTCACTTTGAAAATAAAGAATCATTCGGGTTGGCTTTATTGGATGTTTACATTTCCTTTTTTGAAACTGAGATGAATAGAATTATGCTTGACAAATCCAAAAGTGGTTTAGTGAGACTCAAAGGCTTTTTGGATTTTTTCAAAAGAACGCTTATGAAAGAACAGTTTATAGGTGGATGTCCGCTTGGAAATCTTGCCCAGGAAATGGGTGACATAAATGAAAAGTTCAGAAAAAAAATTGCACTTGGTTTGGAAAAAATAGAATCTAAGATTTTAGGATGTCTTCAGGATTCGCAGGACGCAGGAGAAATCCCCGATTCAATTGATACAAATTCAGCAGCAGCTTTTATACTAAACAGTTGGGAAGGTGCAATTGTAAGAGTGAAGGTTGAAAAGTCAATACAACCGTTGGAACTTTTAGACGATTTTATATTTAATAAGATTCTTAAATAGATTTGAGTCGGTTTTGAAAACAATTAGAGACTCATTTAATCATACACAATATATCAGGAGTAATTATGAACACAGTAACTCATTTTGAAATTCCATCAGGTGATATACAGAAAACAAAAGAGTTTTATGCGGGATTGTTTGACTGGGAATTTAATTTCATGGAAGAAATGAACTATATGATGTTTACAACACAAAAAGAAGATGGTAAACTAGCTTCAGGCGGTATTCTTGAAAAACAGAATGACCAGCATCACGTTACAAATTATGTAACAGTTGAAAACGTTGATGAATCTGCAAAAAAAGTTGAAGAGCTTGGAGGAAAAATTGTAGTAGAAAAAATGCCGGTACCCGGAATGGGTTGGTTTGTGCACTTTATAGATATAGACGGAAATTTAATGGCCTTGTGGCAGAATGATGCTGAGGCAAAATAATATTTATTAATTAGATCATCAGGAGAAACAAATGAAACGAGTATTAGTTCAGTATAAAGTTAAAGAAGAAAAAGCTGTAGAAAACATTAATTTTATAAAAAATGTTTTTAATGAATTGAAAGAAAAGAGTCCGGCGGGTTTAAGGTATGCATCATTTCACCAGCCTGATGGTCTTAGTTTTGTTCACATTGCTTCAATTGAATCTGAAGATGGTAAAAATCCACTTTCAGAATCAACAGCATTTGCAGAATTCCAGAAAGAAATAAAGGACAGATGTGAGATTCTCCCGCAGGCAATCGAATTGAATGAAATCGATTCATATAATTTTTTTAAGGACTAAATAAGTAACAATATAATTTAAATTAAGGAAAAATATATGGCAGCTTTAATTAACCCATTAATAAAAGTTTTTCAGACATCAGATTATATTATGAATATGGTATTAGGAGATGTAAGCAATAATGATGCATTAAAAAGAGTAAGGGGAACTGAGGGATCCTCGGTTACCTGGATTGTTGGTCACCTTTGTTTTTACAGGATTAACATTATGAAAATGTTCGGTTCTGATAAACAAAATGATTTTGAAGAATTCTACTATAAAAACGGGGCGACTGACGGAGCCGGCTATCCTGAGATATCCGACGTATTAAAAAGATGGAACGACCTTTCTATTGAATTTTATGATGTGATGAAAAACGTAGTAGATGATCAATTATTAAAACCTGAGAAAAGTAATGGGACACACAACGAAAAAACTGTCCTTGATACTC
>JAZGGS010000306.1:0-2957 GCA_036480595.1 Ignavibacteriaceae bacterium | reverse complement strand
GCAACCAGCACATCTCTTTCTGCACTTTTTATTTGATGATCTATATGCACTTTCAACCGGGGCAGTTTTTCAACTTTAGTTTCTATCTCTAAAAGCTCATCGTAGAAAGCAGGGCTTTTATATTTTAAATTGATCATAAACCATGTAACGTATTGATTTACTTATGCTTACCAAACTTATAATAACATTATAGTAACATTTTTTATAAATACTTTTCCCAGATTACTTGCATAATTTTGAAATTAATATAACGACCAAGCTCACCTGCCGCAATAGAGCGCAGCGGAATAGCAGTTAGGGGGAGCGCCTTGTTAGGCAGATTTACTGATTGCTCGCTCTATTTGCTATCAACTTTTTGAGGCTGTTCTTAATCGGCTTAGGTAAAGATTGTTTCAAATAACTCTTGAACAATCCCATGATCTTCTGACGTCGTTGCCAACTTTCAACGAACTCTTGATCAAACAAGACCGCACCACTCAAATGACGTGACATTGCTTTATTGGGAAGCCGATGTTTTTCCTTTGAAAGAACATACCACGTTTGTCTGGGGTGATACCATGGAACCCGAATGACAAAACAACCAGCTTCTTCTGCAAATCGTTCTATTGTTGAAGGTCGATAATTGACGCAACCAGGATATACCCAACCACTACCCTCAAAGTCAGACATTCCTTCCATAAAGGTGGCAGCAATAAGACCATTAGGTTTTAATGATTCCTTGAAATTACGCAAAGCAGTACTGATAGCATCGCTACCAGTATGAGAGAAAACAGATTGGGCTATAATGAAATCAAACTGTTGGGAAAAGACATCAGTTTTAAAGTCGCTGTTGTGATCAAAGTGCGGCTTCTTTAGTGTGATAAGGTCTTTTCCAACCTGGTTTTTGATAGCATCTTCGATCAACCAATTGTTTGGCTCTATTCCGAAGTATCGCCCTTCATCTAGGTAACTAAGAAATAATCTGCCAGCACGAAGTGAACCACACCCAAAGTCCAGCAAGGAATGATTTGCACGAAGACCCAAGGTTGAGAGTAAACGAAACTGTGTAGCGCCCATAAAATCATATTGTGTAGGGGGTCCAACATACGCCATATAATGGTTGTCACCTGGCTTCAATTTAGAAACGTCCATACATGCTCCTTTTCATTGCCATGATTTTCTGCTGCCTAACGGTATTGTGCCTAAGCCGAAGCCCAAAGCAACAATGCTACATTTATTAATTGACTTTTTAATTAGAACAACTTGTCCGCATCTGGCGGAAACTTTTATTTACAAACTACTGTTAACAGCCAAGCTAAAACGGAACTACAAACACTTAAACTTCACAAATGCCGAAGGCGAAAACAGTTTACCCGTCTCTGGCGGGCTTTCGGCTTGAGGCACATATTAGGCAACATTTTAATAACCAAAATTATATTTTATTTACTAAGGTTTGTAAAAATCAATTAACGATAATTTTTCACTCATAAACTGATAACCACCAGCTTGAAAAGAATAGTAATAATAAAATGGTCCATTATCATCATAGGTATACATATTGTGTGTATACAGATTAGAATTTGCATAAAAATAATTTGGAATAATATCTGTACCATTATAACCATTATACCAATCGAATTGAACAGTATTGACTGATACAACGATTGTAAGATAAATAGTGTCTTTTACTGAATACGTCGTATCAAAAAAGCCGACATTAATAAAATGCATTGTGTCATTTCTAGTGTGTTCAACGATAAAAGTTGTATCTATATTTGTGGCATTACAGGAAATTATCTTCCATTCATGTATTCCACTTTGTTCCTTAGTCTCACCCAATAAAGCGTCTAGATAGGAATAGTCATATAAAAATCTCCATTTCATTCCGACTGCAAAGGAAAACGCAAAAAAGTGACTTACTTCAACATTAACAGAAGTACTTTTTGATATATATCCATCACTAAATGTCGCTGATACAGAATACGTTCCCATGCTATTATATACATGCTCGATAGTTGTATCAACAACTTGATTCAAATTAGAAAACATTATAAGGTTTCCATCTCCAAAATCGACAGAACCATTTGATAAAGTAAAATCAAAAGCATAAAGTTTTAGCTTTAATGTATCACCTAAACTTATTGTGGTTTTATTTGGGATAATTGTGAGCTCAGGATAATCGTTTGAGACTGTAACATCGAAATGTTTTATTGTAGATGAATTACCATCACTAAATGATATCAATATACTATGTGATCCTACCGTTCTAAAAACATGAAAAAGTGTTGTATCCAAAACAGAATCAAGATTATTGAACTCTATAACACTGCTATCCTTAAAATCCACAGTCCCACTCTTTAACGTATTATCCTCAATGTAAAGAGTAAGTTTAAGCGTATCCCCAATAGATAGGACTGAATTATTTGCTGTTATTGTAACCGTGGGAGATTCGTTAACTGCAGGTTCATTTGGCGATGTGCATGAAATAAAAATACCAAATAAGGTTAAAAAAATAAAGCTAATTAAATATTTCATAAATTCTTCCTTAACAAGAACATTACTTACCTAAATTATTTGCCTAACTATTACTTATACTGCACAGAATGATTATCTATGGAATATATATATGCGTGCAGTTGCATATATATATTCTAATAACTTATAAATACTTTCAAAAAGTAAATATTTAGGAAAATATCCATTCATATATTTCATCCAGAAAGTTTGAAGCATATCATCCCGGATATTAAGTATCATATTTCAGATTAATTAGATTGTTTTTTTCTCCGGTTAATCTTTACCTTCAAATCAGGACATTCCCCAGCCAGCATTGTAGTTATTCAGAAAGGGATTTTCATCTTTACATATGCAACTTAATGCAAATTGGTTTTAAGATCAATTGATGTTTATCAACTGATCACTATACTTCAAATCATTGATCATATAATAAAATCCTAAAAACCTTTGAAGTTTGAAAA
>JAZGGS010000305.1:0-2568 GCA_036480595.1 Ignavibacteriaceae bacterium | reverse complement strand
GTTGTCCAGTTCAATCTACCATAATAATATTGGTAAATATTAAATCCCCAATAGTTTGCAGCAAAAGCATCCAGAGATGCATCATACATCGAAGCGAGTAATTCGGCAGCTATTGCATCTCCGTTTGGTCCGGTTATTTTTAACTTCCATTCTTCTTCAGTTCCCGGAAGAATTTTATTTCTGAAAGTTTCGAATGTAATATTAAGATGTTTGTTCGTCCACGGAACAGTAATAACTTTTGTTAAAGTATGATTTTCATTATTAACAGTTAGAGTTACACGCACAACCACGTTTCCACGGTAATCTTCTTTTATGGGAATTTCGATCTCAACCTGTTCATCATCCAAAGTAATCCATTCCTTCTTTATTATCTTTCCATCATATTCAAGTTCATAAAGTGCCTTCACATCTTCCTCAGCGGAACCGATATAAAGTATAGCAGTTTCTCCGGGTGCATAACTTTTTTCGATGAGATAGATCCAGCTTGGTTCTCTTAACGGTGTTTTATCAGATTCAGGATCAAACAAAGTAAAGTATTTTATAAGCTCAACCGGAGTTCCGTTTTTATCTTTTGTTTTAAGATTAACTACATACTTGCCGGATTCCCAATCATCCTGGTCTTCAAAAGCTATGAATGAACTGTCTGATGTAGTGAAACTTGTTTGAAAAACCTTCTTATCCTTTTCCCAGTTAAAGAACTGATCTTCTTCATTATAAACATCGTGAACAAAGCTCTCATAAAAATCTTCTTCTGTTAAAAGAAATTCATCCGGCTTTTGCCATAACCTATTTCTAAAAATCCTTGATGGGGTTTTAAGCATATAAACATCAACAGAAACTTTTGCAGGCTCAAACTGCCCGTTAAGGTTTGTAGTAGAAACTGAATACTTATCGGATGATTTATTGTTCACAATTTCAGGAAGATTGATACTTGCAACAAGAGCAACGTAACCTGCTCTCACATAAGTTTGTGCAGAATGTGTTTCACCGGTTACGTCAACAACATCAGCGAAAACAGTATAATTAAAAACAGGATTTGTTTCCCCTGGAATTGAGAGATCAGGAATAAGATCAAATTCAACTTTAAATTTTCCCTCTTTATCAGTTCTTGTTACACCGTTTGTGATTTCCATTTCAGTGTAATTGCCCCAATACCAGTTGTAATATCCGCGCCACCAGTAGTAGAAATACGGGAATGATACATTTCGTACAACGCGGTATTTAACTTCAACATCATTTAAGTTTGCACCAGAATAAGTTTTAGCAAACCCGGTTGCTGTTACTTCATCATTTAATGAATAACTACCTTTAACCGGTTCAAACTTTACTTCGAATTTAGGACGTTTATATTCTTCAACCCTGAAGTATTGAGAACCGACTTCGTTCATTATATAATACTGTCCGCCAATCTTACCAAAAGGAATTGTGAACTGCCCGTTAAAAGTTCCGTATTCATTTGTTGTTAGCGTAACATCGGAAATCTTCTGGCTGTTCGCATCATAAAAAGTTACGGTTGTTTTATGATCAGTTATTATCTCGTGATCTTTCTTTCCATCGGTTTCAAGCATCAATCCTTTAAAGTAAACAACCTGTCCGGGTCTGTAGATTGCTCTATCAAGAAAGAAGTGAGTAGCCATTCTCTTCACAGGATCATTTCCATAATAATAAGAGTAGTAATTCTGTGATTCGAATCTATCGCTTCCTTTTTTTAGGACTATTTTATAATTGCCGTAAGTATCAGTATCTTTTTTGTACTCGAAAAGTCCTTCATCATCTGTAGTTCCATCAGCTATTCTTTTAAAACGGTATTCCCTGTCATCGGGAAAATATTTTTGAAGCAATATTTCAACATCAACATTTGCAAGCTGGTGCCCCGAATTCCTATGTACAGCATAGATCTGAACAGTATTATTTCCAATATCTCGCCTAAAATAACTTAGGTTGGATACCCAGATTTTACTATAACCAACTGTATTTTTCTTGTAAGTAAATTTTTTGTCGGTAGCAGTAAGGATAAGGTATTTCCCGGCAGATAGTTCCGGCATCTTTATCTCAACACTATGCTGCTGGTAGTCTTTATCATCAGGAAGATCAAGAGACCATTCCTTTACTGCTTTCTGCTTTGTATAATAATTAATCAGTTCCTGTGCACTTAAGTTCTTCTCTTTTTTATCTAAAGATTCATTCCAAGGAATCACTCTTATAAAAACTTTATTAACATTCTTATAAGAAATTAATGAACGGAATGGCTGTCTGGGAATGTTTCCATATTCAGTTTGAAATTTTAAACTCTTTTGTAATATCGAATTCTGCAGCCACCTGCATTCCTGTGCACCAAATGTATCGGGATATTTTTCGATAGCAGTGTTGCAGATTTCAAGAGCTTTTTTAATCTCCCATTTGTGTGCATCGGAAACAGAAGAATTATACTTAACTCCTTCCTCGTAATAATATTTTGCTTTGTTGAATGAGATGAGAGAAGAGTATGGAATTCCACTGAAACTTTCTTCCAGGTTGGTAATAGCAGAAATGTATAAGCTGTCTTTCCCGGGGTGAACGTTAATACGT
>JAZGGS010000304.1:0-2169 GCA_036480595.1 Ignavibacteriaceae bacterium | reverse complement strand
TTCGGATGAAATACAAGACTTCTACGAAAATAATTTTGGATATCCAATTGTATTAAATATAGACAATGATTTTGTAAACCCAAATGATTATTCATTATCTCAAAACTACCCCAACCCATTCAATCCCACAACAATAATTAGTTATCAAATTCCACAGCAAGGCTATGTAACTCTTAAAGTATTTGATGTACTTGGAAAAGAAGTTGCAACACTCGTTAACCAAGAGAAATCTGCAGGAAATTATGAAGTTAGTTTTGATGCATATGAATTAGCAAGCGGTGTTTACATCTACAGGATGAAGGTGAATGATTTTATTGAAGGTAAGAAGATGGTTCTTGTGAAATAATCTTATGAAATTTTCATTTTACATATTATTGGTTTTGCTGAACTCCACAAATCTTTTCTCACAGCTGGAAAGCATAAAAGAATTTCCCAAGGAATATGAATCCCAGGAAATAAAAGAACTAACCCCTGTTTGGATATCAGAAAATGAGATTCTTGCTTTCTACTCAAACTCAACGTTAGATACAATATTCTCTAGGAGAACTACTAATAGAGGACTTACATGGAGCACGCAAAAATATGAGCGATATGTTGTTAGTCAATCTAGTTCAGGAAAAACATTTTTAACAGCAGTAAAAGGTGGTAATGATAGAATAATTCTTGCCTGGTCGGATACAACGGCAATAATGATTTATTCTGATGACAAAGGATTAAGCTGGTCTCATTCAACATTACCACACCCGGAGTTTTTTGCAAAATACATGGGTTTCTTTAATATGGGTAGTGGCAGAATACTATTTAGTTTTTTAGCAATTACATTAAGTTATATAATCAGTTATGATAACGGCGAAACTTGGTCATTTGAGAACAAAACCGATCTTCCCACACTTTCTTTTCCTACTCGTACTTTTTCGATCGTTGCCACTAGCGAAGATTCCATTGTGTGTACTTTCCCAAGATTAAATGTTGAGGGAGTTCCTGTTTATTCCATTGTAAGTGTAGATGGGGGAGAAACATGGAGTGATACAGTAAGAGTAGCATTAACTCATTTTAGAGGAGGCTATTCTGGGCCAAATGTATGCAGCGGGATCGATGATGAGAAAAATCTATGGGTATTTTTTGACCACATTAAAGAGATTGGTTTTGAAGAATACAATCAACAGGATGTTTCTGTATTTAAGAGCAGCAATTTTGGCCTTAGCTGGCAAAAAATGAACAGCTTTACAAAATATCTGGGAGGTGATTTTTTAGATAACATAGCCATTTTGGATGGTAAATTTTTTGTAACATTTCATTCGTCGAGGAGCTCGGTGATTGAACAAAGTTTCTACGGCATTTTAGGAGAATCAGCAGATGTTTTCACTCCTCCTGTGCTATTGGGGGCGGAAGTAACAGATGTAGACCATGAGAAGGAAGAATTTAGTTACCAGGCTTTGATAATTGATGAAGATGCAGTTTCACAGGTTACTGTTGAGTTGGAAGATGGAGCTTTTATTGGAGAAATGTTTGATGATGGAATGCACAATGACAGTTTGGATAGTGATAATATATATGGAAATACATTCCCTATTCTTACTCCTACATCAGTCGTACCATATTATGGAAAGAGATATGCTCTGGATGTAAACAAAATCAATTTACCATTAAATAACAGTGGAATTCTTGCAGGAGTTAACTTTACACATCTTAGCTTACTATCTGAATTTAAAATGTACGATATATACAATAATGTAAGAATAGAAAGGGAAACAGCTCGTGTACCTGTAATGAATCCGGGATCTGGGGGTAAATATGAAGAAGGGGGATTTTTATTCTCAGGCGGATTCTGGCTTTCGGGGTACAATGGCGATTCTCTTTGGTCAAATGCAGTAGCTAGTGCTTCATTGGTGGAAGATTATCTCCCGGGAAAAGTTGGAAGTGAGCCTGATGATGCTTTAAATAGAATTTATATTGTTAATATAAACGATGTGCCATTTGGTTATACCTGGCAAAACTGGAAAGATGCTGTATCGCTCGGTGCAGAATTTTATGATGGCGACGGTGATGGGATTTATAATCCTGTTGATAAAAACTGGAATGACACCTGGGACCCAGGCGAGGATATGCCGATGCTTATTGGCAATGAAACTATCTGGTGTGTTTATAATGATGGTATGCCTTCTAATA
>JAZGGS010000303.1:0-5371 GCA_036480595.1 Ignavibacteriaceae bacterium | reverse complement strand
TGGAACAACTAATTTCTGTTGTTACCGGCGAAAAGATAATGAAATACTATCGAAATAAATGGGATTTTAAAATATTCAGAAACTTTATGGTTGAAGAAGCATTCGAAAATTCTCCGGAGCTAAAGGTGATTGACAAAGCAATCGAAATTCAGGAGCGCATATCATCTGCAACATCAGCTCAGTTCTTTCTTCCTACATTTGGTTTAACGGGGCAAATTGCAAATGTGTTTTATCGTGGTGGCGTGGGTAGTGAAAGTAATCCAATTAGTATTCCCGGCATTGGTGATTTTGAGTTTGGAAAAATACCAAAAGATTTTAGCTGGAACGTTGGTTTAAATTTGAGCTTACCATTATTTGAAGGAGCAGGAAGATTTGCTGAAGTTGAACAGGCAAGTATTGAGATTATAAAACTGGAATATGAAAAGGCATCGCTAACAAATAAAATAGAACAAGTAGTACGCTCAGCTCTTCATCAATCAGGTGCATCTTATGCGGGTACGCTTCAGGCAAAGATTTCAGCTGAATCATCATCAAAAAATTTAGATATAGTTATCGATTTGTATTCACAAGGATTAGCATCAATTACTGAATTATTAGATGCACAAAATGCCGCACTTATTGCCGAGCTTTTGGCAACGAGTGCACAGTTTAATTTTTTGATTGATATGATGAATGTGCAAAGAAGTATAGGTGAATTTATCTTTACGTATGATTTAGATAGACGGGAAGCATTTATCAGCAGGCTGGAAGAATACTTTGAATTGAATAATAACAATTAAAAATTGGAGTTAATAATGTTTAAGTATCATAAGATTTTAATTCTCTTTTCATTATCGCTGCTAATTGTATTCACATCCTGCAGCGATGAAAAGAAAATAGAAGAAAAAATCAGACCTATTCGTTATATGGAGGTTACAACAGGAACAAGCGGAAGTACGCGTGTATTTACCGGTACAGCTAAAACAGGAATCGAATCTAAATTAAGCTTTAAAGTCGCTGGGACAATCAAACAGGTAAATGTAAAAGTTGGAGATTTTTTAAACAAAGGAGACGTAATTGCAGAGCTTGATGATATTGATTATAAAATAAAAGTGACAGAAGTAGAAGCCGGATTAAGACAGGCGGAATCACAGGCATTAAACAAAAAAAATAATTACGAAAGAGTTAAAACACTTTATGAAACAAACAGTATTGCTAAGGGCGAACTCGACGGGGCAAGGGCACAATACGAATCGGCTACAGCAAGCGTTGAAGGAATGCGCAGTACCCTGGAATATGCCCGGTTGCGGCTTAGTTATACTCGTTTGCTCGCTCCTGTTAGCGGTTCAATAGCTGTTTGTAATTCAGAAAATAATGAAAATGTTCAGGTCGGCCAGACAGTTGCAATTTTGATTGTTGGGAGCGACATGGAAATAGAACTGGGAATACCTGAAAACGTTATTAACAGGATTAAATCAGGAATGAATGTTAGAGCAACATTTCCTTCGTTAAATAACACATTCAACGGGGTAGTGAGCGAAGTATCACCTTCAATCGATGTTAATTCATCAACATATCCTGTAAGCATTAAAATTCTTAATCCGACAATTGATGTTAAATCGGGAATGGCTGCAAATGTCACTTTTAAATTCGAGAGCAGTTCATCAAAAGAAGTTCTTGTTGTTCCTGTAGCAGCAGTGGGTGAGGATAGTGAAGGCCGTTTTGTTTTTCTTGTTGAATCTGCTGATGACGGAAATATAGCCACGATTAAAAAGCAGCATATACAAATAGGCGAGTTAACATCCGATGGTTTTGAAGTTATAAGCGGATTATCGTTGAACCAGAAAGTTGCTACTGCCGGACTTCAGTCACTTCTCGACGGACAGAAAGTTAGGATCAATTGAATAATTTATTTCAGTAAAGAAAAATTGTTATGAACCTTACAAAATTCTCAATTGAAAAAAACCGTATCACTTTTTCACTTCTCGCGGTTGTTATATTATTAGGAATTGCACTTTACCAGTCGCTGCCGCGCGATAGTATGCCTCCTTATACTGTGAGATTCGCATCAATAATTTCAGAATTTACAGGTGCAGGACCGGAACGTGTTGAGCAGTTGGTAACGGATAAAATTGAAAAAAGGGTACAGGAAATTCCGGAAGTGAAGGAAATTATCAGCACTTCACGAACAGGGATATCAATCGTTACCGTAATTCTTAAAGATGAAGTCTCTCCGGCAAAACTACAGTCTGTCTGGGACAAACTCCGGCGTAAGTTAAATAATATAAAGGGCTTGCCGCAAAGTGTAGATCCTGATTTGAATGATGATGATGTTGGAGTTGTTTACGGCATAATGGCAGGGTTAATAAGTGACGGTTTTTCTTATTCCGAAATGAAAGAATATGCAGATGATTTGCGGGATGATTTAATCAAATTAGGCGATGCTGCTAAAGTAGAATTAGGCGGAGTGCAGGAAGAAAGGATTTTTGTTGAATTTGATAACGCTAGATTAAAAGAATACGGATTGACGGCAGGTATTTTGCAAAACATTATTGCATCAACAAATATTTTAAACTCCGGCGGTGAAATTAACCTCGAAGATAAACGAATAATTTTAGAACCTACAGGTAATTATAGTTCAATTGAAGATCTGAAAAATACTCTTGTCCCTTTAGGAAATAGTAATACTATAATAAACCTGAGTGACATCACCACTATCAGGAAAGCTTACGTAGAGCCGGCATCCTCAAAAGTAAAAGTAAACGGAATGGAGGCCATTTCACTTTCCATCTCTTTAAAGGAAGGGGCTAATATCATAAACCTGGGTATTGAGGTTGATAAGATACTGGATAAATGGAATGAGAAACTTCCGGTTGGTCTCACAGCAGCACGTCTTGCATCTATGGATCATTATGTTCAAAAAAGCATTAATGATTTTATCGGTAATTTGCTTCAGACTATTATCATTGTTCTTTTGGTGATGTTAATATTTCTCGGGTTCAGAACCGGGCTGGTAGTTGCCAGCCTGATTCCGATCGTAACAATTACCGTATTAATGTTAATGGGTGTTTTAAATATTGGATTGACACGGGTATCACTAGCTGCTCTTATTATGGCGCTGGGAATGATGGTTGATAATTCTATTGTTGTGTCCGAATCAATTATTGTAAAAATGGGAAGGGGTATTTCAGCCAAACAGGCTGCAATCGAATCATCAAAAGAATTAGCAGTTCCGTTATTGATATCAAGCTTAACTACATCTGCTGCATTTCTGGCTTTTTTCCTTGCAGAATCGATTATGGGTGATATTGTCGGACCATTATTTTCGGTTATAACTCTTGCGCTATTATCTTCGTGGCTTGTAACATTAACAATTATAACTCTTTTTACGTACCTATTTGTAAAGGTGAAAAAAGCCGGTAAAAAACTTTCTGTTATAGACAGATTTTTTGAACGTGCAAAGGTTATTTATAAAAATCAGATTTTATTATTTCTCAGGTTTAAAGGGCTGGCCGTAACCGGGATAATGATTCTCTTTTTTGTGGCTATGTTTTTATTTGGATTCGTGAGATTTTTGTTCTTCCCCGATAGTGACAGAAACATGATTACCGTTGATATCAATTTACCACTCGGGACAAGGCTTGAAAGAACCGAAGAACTGGTGAAACAAATTGACCATTTCATTGCTGATTCGTTAATAGTAAGCGATGAACGAAAAAAGGGTGTTGTCGATTGGTCATCTTTTATCGGTAAGGGACCGGAATCCTATGACATGGGATATATGCAGGACGAAGCAAATTCCAGTTATACTCATATGCTTGTGAACACCTCTTCCGGAGATGATAATCAAATGGTTATTAATAAACTTGATGAGTTTTGTTTTAATACTTTTCCGGATGCGGATATAAAAGTTGGATTTCTTGGAGCAGGCGGGGGAGGATCACCTATTGAAATAAAAATCTCCGGTAATTCTCCGGAAGTCCTGACAAAGATTGCAGAATCAATTACAACAAAACTAAAAGCCGTAATATTAACAAAGAATGTAAAAGATGACTGGGGACCGAAAATTAAAAAGTTTGTTGTAGATGTTGATCAGAATAATGCACTTATGGCAGGAGTAACTAACCAGGATATTGCTACATCACTTAAAACTGTTTTAACTGGAATTAAAACCGGGGAGTTCCGCGAAGAAGATAAATCAATTCCAATCATAATGCGAAGTGATGAAAGTCAGCAGCAAACTTTTGAAACAATTGAAACGTTAAATATTTTTTCTCAAAGCACTGGGAAGAGTGTACCCTTTTTGCAAGTCGCAAGTATCCGGCTTGAATGGCAATATGCAAAAATCAGACGTAAAGATTTAACCCGGAGTATCAATATCTCAAGTGAACTTAGAGAAGGCGGCAATGCTGCAGCTATAATGGGTGAGTTAGTTCCGTGGTTAAATGAACAGCAATCTACATGGCCGCAGGAATATGTTTATGAACTTGGCGGTGAAGATAAAAATTCGAGTGAAAATATGGGTTCTGTAATCACCTACTTGCCGCTTTCAGCATTCATCATTTTTATGCTGCTCATTATCCAGTTCAATTCTTTCAGGAAAATGGCGATTGTACTCAGTACTATTCCATTAGGTATTATTGGTGTTGTCTTCGGTCTGCTCATATTCAATTCATATTTTGGGTTCATGACGTTCCTTGGGATAATATCTCTTGCTGGTATTGTGATTAACAATGCTATTGTGTTATTAGATAGGATAAATATTGAGCTGACCAAATATAAAAGAAAACAGCAGGATGCTGTTATAATGGCATGTCTGCAAAGATTCAGACCAATATTGTTAACTACTTTCACAACAACATTCGGATTAATACCACTTTATCTTGGAGGAGGATTAATGTGGGAACCGATGGCTGTTGCAATAATGGCAGGTTTACTATTTGCAACTTTGATTACGCTGGTATTTATACCGTCGATATATAGTATACTGTTTAAGGTTAGTTATAAAAACTATAAATTCGATGAAGCTTTATTACTTACTAAAAACGATAATTCTTAGCTAATGATTTTTATGCAAAGTTATAGGCGGGGAGACTCAAAGGCTTTCATTAAAATAAAAAAGCCTGCAAAATTGTTGCAGGCTATTAGTAAAATTTATCTTCTCTAAAACCACTTTGTGATTTTAGCATTCTCAAGAAGAACGGCGTATGAATAACCTGCACCGAAGTCTCTATCGAGTACTAATTCACCTTCCGCTACAATCATATCGCCAACAGCAGCTAATGCATCACTGGTAACTAACAAATCAAAATTCTCACCGTCTGCAGTTCCATCCTGAATATGTATCCAGTTCCTGTTCATTATGCCGCTGTTAAATTTTACAACTTTGCCT
>JAZGGS010000302.1:0-2009 GCA_036480595.1 Ignavibacteriaceae bacterium | reverse complement strand
ACTTGTTTACAGCTTTTTAACAGGAGGAATTACTTTTGCAATGCTTCTTCTCGGAGGCGTTTCGGATAAAATTGGAGTTCGTAATTCCTTAATTGTATCTTTTGCTCTCTTCGTACTTGCACGATTTCTAATTGCACTTTCCGGTTCGGTAGGGTTATCAAACGGCTTATGGTCCCCGATGTTTTTTACTTTAATATCTGGTATTGTTATCATGGTAATTGCATACGGTTTTTATCAGCCGGCAGCTTACGCAGGTGTTAAAAGATACACAACCCCGCAAACAGCAGCAATGGGCTACGCTGCAATTTATGGCTTTATGAATCTTGGTGCATTCTTCTCGGGGTTTGTTTCTTCTCTTACCCGTCCTAATTTTATAGATTCATTTCCACCCAATGGTTTATCCGCAGTATTTTGGGTTTATGTTATAATAACATTCCTGGCTTTGGTTATCACTCTTGTCATCATTACAAAAAAGAACGATAAAGAAGCTGTTGAAAAAGTAAAAGCAATAAATGATAAAAACGGTGTGGTTGAAGAAGACGAAGAGGATGATAAACCGAAATTAAAAATCAATAATTTACCGTTGATTGTTTATGCTTCAATAATGTTGGGATTATTTCTTTTATCGGGTTTAGCATTTGATGTGCCGTTTAATTATCAGTCAAACTTCAGTTTGTTTGGTATTAATATTTCATTCGATTTATTTTTCTTTCTATCTGCCTTAGGTTTTGTCGCCTGTATTTACGAATTTTTAAAGAACAGACCATATCATCCATTTAGAGATAAAAGATTTACATTCTTTATATTTATACTTATTCCAGTTCAAACGTTATTTGCGCACAACTGGCTTACACTTCCCTATTATTTAGACCGCGCATTTGCCGGCTCAGTTGTAAGTGAATATTTTGAAGTCTTCTCTAATATTAATCCGATTCTTATTTTTATACTAGCACCTATAGTTGCGGGATTAACAGCGCGTGCAGATATTTATAAGATGATGATTTATGGAACCTTTGTAATGGGTATCCCGACTTTTTTACTTACCCTTGGTCCAAATATGTATTTGTTCTTAACCTATGTTTTAATAATGACCATAGGTGAAGCAATGTGGCAGCCGCGTTTTCTTCAATGGATTGCGGAAGTTGCTCCGAAAGGAATGGTCGGTTTATATATGGGAGTCGGACAGTTCCCCTGGTTTTTAACAAAAGTTATAACCGGATTTTATTCGGGATGGTTCCTTATGCAGTACGTACCGCGTGATGTAACACCCGCAGATATGAACACAGGGACTATGTGGTTTATTTATGGTTTAATTGCGATGACCAGTACGCTCGGGCTTGTGTTAGCTAAAAAATGGATGATGAAAGGATTCAAAACTAAAGCTTAAAATTAAATTATGATTATAACATTAAACGAGCATGAAAAATCTATTTACACACTTCCGAAGGAATGCCTTCGGCAAAGGAAATGATTATAATGCGAGTTTCCCGATTCATCGGGACCAAAACAAGAAATTATTAACATATGAACACCGATCATCAATTACAAGAAACGCTTGGTAAATCAGAAATACTTTTTAGCAAACTGTGGGAAATTTCTGTTGATGGAATGCGGCTTACCGATGATAACGGTACTATTGTTATGGTTAACGATGCATATTGCCGAAGTGTTGAACTCAATAAAGAAGAGCTTTTAAATCAGCCGTTTTCTGTTGTTTATCATAAATCGGAACAAAAAAGGGTTCTCGAAACTTACAGGCGGGATGTGGTTAACCATGAAATAAAAACTCATTTCGAAAGAGAGAATACTCTTTGGAATGGGAAAAAGCGCTGGTTCGAATTTTCCAACACCTTTCTCGATTTAACAGGTGAAGGGAAATATACTCTTTCCATTATAAAAGATATTACCGAAAGAAAAAAAGCTGAGTTAGAACTTACAGATAGCGAACAGAAATATCGTATGCTGTTCAACAATGCAAACGATGCTGTGTTTGTTACACAGTTGTCAAA
>JAZGGS010000301.1:0-17412 GCA_036480595.1 Ignavibacteriaceae bacterium | reverse complement strand
TCCAATCTGAGCAACATCACAATTAATTTTTCTGGAGACAGGATTATTTGCTTTTTTAATGAAATAAAAATATATTTATTGCTCGATTTTTACAGATTAGGGCGGACGCCGGAGTTGGAGAGCCGGGGCGGACTGTAAATCCGTTGGCGTAAGCCTTTGGGGGTTCGAATCCCTCGCCGCCCACGCTTGATAGTACAGTATATACAGTTAAGGGAAATCATCTATTTGAATTTACTTCCCTTATTTTTTTGCTCTTTCTAAAGTTGTTCAGTTGAATAATTATTGTAAAAAAAAAGAAGAGTAAAGATAGAAGTTCTTTATAAAATTGTAAGAGTTATTGCAAGCGGGAGTAACTCAGCTGGCTAGAGTCACAGCCTTCCAAGCTGTTGGTCGCGGGTTCGAATCCCGTCTCCCGCTCTAATCAGTAACGAGCGAAACGAATATAAAATAAAACGCTGACGTAGCTCAGTTGGTAGAGCACATCCTTGGTAAGGATGAGGTCACCGGTTCAATCCCGGTCGTCAGCTCTAATATATAATAACTAGCTCAGTTCAGTGTTTGGATTTTGATAAACAGAAAATAATTTTGGATTTCTTATGAGAGACATAATTACCCTTGAATGCACAGAGTGTAAAAGACGTAACTATACTACTACTAAAAATAAAAGACTTCATCCCAGCAGAGTGGAATATAAAAAATATTGCCGGTGGGATAGAAAACATACTATTCATAAAGAAACTAAGTAAACATAATACGTCAGTAGCTCAATTGGCTAGAGCAGCGGTCTCCAAAACCGCAGGTTGGGGGTTCGAGTCCCTCCTGACGTGCTATTAGAAAAATATAACTGAAAAGATTATGAAAGAAAAAATAATAAAGTTTTTTGAAGATGTAGTTAAAGAAATGAAGAAGGTTACCTGGCCTACCAAGGATGAGCTGGTTGAATCTACAAAGATTGTTATTGTTGTTTGCATTATGCTGGCTGGGTTTGCTTACGGTATTGATATGTTAATTAGCCAGGTTATTACAGGTATTTTTTAATAGGATTTATGATGGCGTCGAAATGGTATGTAGTTAGAACTTATTCAGGACACGAGAATAAAGTTAAACAGTTTCTGGAAAGTGAACTTGAAGACAATGAACTGTTAAAGGCAAAAGTTGAAGATATACTTGTTCCTACTGAAAAAGTTTTTGAAGTAAAAGATGGAAAAAAAAGAAGTAAAACTAAAAACTTCTTCCCCGGTTATATTCTTGTTCAGGTAGATCTTGATAACCAGGTAAAAGAATTTATTCTTAACACACAATCTGTAATGGGCTTTCTTGGTACAGGCAACAATCCTAATGCGTTACGTCTTGAAGAAGTTAAGAGAATTGTTGGCAGACTTAGCCAGGATGAAAACTCTGAAAGAATGGAAACATATTTTAGAAACGGCGACCTTGTAAAAATTATAGACGGACCGTTTAACAATTTTAGCGGTACGATACAGGAAGTGAACGAAGAGAAGATGAAAATTAAAGTGATGGTTTCAATTTTTGGAAGAAAAACTCCTGTAGAAATTAATTTTGTACAAGCAGAGTTAGAAAAATAGCAACTTATTTTTATTTATAGGAACTTAGAATGGCAAAGAAAATTGAAGGATATATAAAGCTGCAAATTCCGGCTGGTAAAGCAAATCCCTCTCCACCTGTTGGTCCTGCATTAGGTCAAAAGGGTGTTAATATTATGGAATTTTGTAAACAGTTTAATTCGAAAACCAAGGATAAAGATGGTTTGATCATTCCTGTTGTAATTACTATTTACAGAGATAAATCATTTACTTTTATTACTAAAACACCCCCGGCATCTGTACTACTTAAAAAGGCAGCAAATCTTGAAAAGGGCTCGCCCGAATCGAATAAGACTAAAGTTGGTGAAATATCGAAAAACCAGTTGAAGGAAATTGCTGAATCTAAAATGGAAGACCTTAATGCTTACAATATTGAAAACGCAATGAATATGATAGCCGGTACTGCTCGCAGTATGGGTTTAACTGTAAAAGAGTAATTAGAAAATTTTATAATCATTTTTGTTTAATGGTGGTGAATAAATGAAGCAGAGCAAAAGAAATAAAGAATTATCTGAAAAAATAGATGTTACACAGGATTATAACCTGGATGATGCAGTTAAACTTCTTAAAGAAAATTCTAAGGTTAAATTTGTTGAATCGCTCGATTGCTCAGTAAAGCTCGGTGTAGATCCTCGCCATGCAGACCAGATGATAAGAGGTACCGTTTCACTTCCTAATGGAACAGGTAAAGAAGTTAAAGTTCTTGTAATTGCCAAAGGAAGTAAAAGCGAAGAAGCTCTTGAAGCTGGTGCCGATTATGCCGGCTTTGAGGAATACCTTGAAAAAATTAAATCTGGCTGGGCTGATGTTGATGTAGTTATTGCTACACCCGATTCCATGGCAGAACTAGGAAAACTTGGTAGAATATTAGGTCCAAAAGGATTAATGCCAAACCCCAAAAGCGGAACAGTTACTATGGATGTGGCTAATGCAGTTAAAGAAGTTAAAGCAGGTAAAATAGAATTCAGGGTAGATAAAACAGGTATTGTTCATACTTCGCTTGGTAAACTAGACTTTGAAGTAGACAAGCTGGTTGAAAATGCAAGAACATTTTTAGACACTATTGTTAAACTCAGACCAGCATCGGCAAAAGGACAATATGTTATAAGCTTATTTCTGTCTAGTTCTATGGGACCGGGCTTAAAAATAAACAGAGATGAAATTCCAACCCATTAGGGTTTTAAAAAAGTTTACGCACTCAAATAAATGCTTCTAACCGACTCGATTTATAAAATTTCTGTATCGGGAGTAAAATGAACAGAAACGAAAAAACAGAAGTCGTTTCCAAAGTAAAGGAAATGATAGAAAATTCTTCTGCAATTTATCTAACAGATTACAGTGGAATTAATGTTGAAGATGTTAACCATCTTCGAAATCAATTCCGTAAAGAAGGGGTTAGATATAAAGTATATAAAAATACTTTATTCAAAAGAGCCCTTGAGCAATCTGGTAAATACGATAAACTTGCAGATCATTTGATAGGAATGACCAGTTTTGCATTTGCTTCAGAAAACCCGGTTGCTCCTGCCAAGATCATCAAAAAATATTTTGATGACGATAAAAAGCTTTTACTTAAAGCCTGCTATATTGAAGACGAATACTTTGATGGAGATCAGCTAAAAACCTTAGCTGCAATTCCTTCCAAGGATGAATTAATAGCAGGAATAATGGCTAGCTTAGATTCACCTGCTTCTGGAATAGTAGGTTCCATAAATGCTGTTGTAAGAGACCTTGTGAGTGTAATAGATGAGGTTGCAAAAACTAAAGCAGCATAGTAAACGTAAAAATAAATTATAATGATTAGGAGAAATAATAATGGCTGATAAAGTAGTTGAAATTGTAAAAAAAATAAAAGAACTTTCGCTTTTAGAGGCATCAGAATTAAAAAAAGCTCTTGAAGAAGAATTTGGTGTTACTGCAGCAGCCCCGGTAATAGTAGCCGGTGGTGCAGCAAGTGAGGCAGGTTCAACCGAAGAAAAAACCGAATTCGATGTTGTGTTACAATCCATTGGCGATAAGAAAATAAATGTAATTAAAGTTGTTAGAGCTCACACAGGACTTGGGCTCAAAGAAGCAAAAGAACTCGTTGACAATGCGCCAAATCCTGTTAAAGAAGGAATCCCTAAAGATGAGGCGGAAAAACTCAAGAAAGAGTTTGAAGAAGCCGGCGCTACTGTCGAATTGAAATAATATTCTTATTCCTAATTATAGTACCTTGTTTTTTTGGAGTGATAAGTCGGTTTTATCCGCCTTATCGCTCTGCGGTATAACAACTTAATTGTTAATGTTCCGATGATGAAGAATTTAAAAATTTATAGGAGAAACTCAATTGGATAACAACCGAATATCCTTTGGAAAAATTCAGTCTATTCTGGAAACTCCAGATCTTTTAGATATCCAAACCGGTACTTTCGAAGAATTTCTACAGCTTAAAAAAAACCCGGATGAAAGAGATAATAAAGGTCTGCAGGCAGTGTTCCAGACAAATTTTCCGATTTTTGATAACAAGGAAAATTACCGGCTGGATTTTATTGAATATAATATGGAAACTCCCCGCTTTTCTGTGCAGGAATGTATGGAACGAGGGCTTACTTTTGCTGCTCCGTTAAAGGGTAAGCTGCGGCTTTCTACAAAAGATCCGGATACAAAAGAATTTGTAAATAGTGTTGAGCAGGAAGTTTATCTAGGTAATCTTCCTTTTATGACTGATAAAGGAACATTTGTTATTAATGGAGCTGAACGTGTTATTGTTTCTCAATTGCACCGCTCGCCCGGTGTAGCTTTTGCTCAAACTGTGCATCCAAACGGCACTCCTATTTATTCTGCCAGGATCATTCCTCTTAGAGGATCGTGGGTAGAGTTTGCTACAGATATAAACCATGTTATGTACGTTTATATTGATAGAAGAAAAAAATTCCCCGCCACTACACTGTTAAGAGCACTAGGTTATACTTCCGATGAAGATATACTAAATCTCTTTGATCTTGTTGAAGAGATAAATGTAAATAAAGTTGTGGTTGAAGATTATGTTGGAAGAGTGATTGCAAGTGATGTATTCGATATGTCTACAGGTGAAATCTTTCTCTCCAGGGATAGTATTTTAACCGATGAAGATGTTGAAAGACTGGCTGATGCAGAAGTTGAAATCCTTAAACTTTTAAATAATGAAACATCTACAGAGCAAGACCTGATTGTAAATACATTAAGAAAAGATACTTCACATACAAGAGAAGAAGCTTTGTTTGCAATCTATCGCCAGCTTCGTACCGGCGAAGCGCCGGATGTTGAAACCGCCGAAGCTCTTATTGAAAAACTCTTCTTTAATGATAAAAGATACAACCTTGGTGACGTTGGAAGACACAGGATGAATGATAAATTGAACCTGGATATTGATGAATCAACTACTGTGCTTACAATTGAAGACATCATCAGGATTATGAAATATATTATCAAACTTAAAAATGGCAACGAAGCGATTGATGATATAGACCATTTGGGTAACAGAAGAGTTAGAACTGTTGGCGAACAATTAACCCAGCAGTTTAATATTGGAATGGCACGTATGGCAAGGACAATTAAAGAAAGAATGAACATGCGTGACACCGAAAACTTTACACCGCAGGATCTTGTAAACGCACGTACAATAAGCAGCGTAATAAATGCTTTCTTCGGTACAAACCAGTTATCGCAGTTTATGGATCAAACAAATCCGCTTGCAGAATTAACTCATAAAAGAAGAATGTCTGCATTAGGTCCTGGTGGTCTTACCCGCGAAAGAGCAGGTTTTGAAGTAAGAGACGTTCACTACACTCATTACGGCAGGTTGTGTCCCATTGAAACCCCCGAAGGACCAAACATAGGTTTGATTTCATCACTAACGATTTATGCAAGAGTTAACCGTTATGGATTTCTCGAAACTCCATACCGGAAAGTAACTAAGGGTAAAGTTTCTAACAATGTGCATTATTTAACTGCTGAACAGGAAGACGTTTATACAATTGCCCAGGCAAACGCACCTTTAAATGAACAATCAAAATTTGTTAGAAAACGTGTTAAAGCTAGACTTAAAGGAGAATTTCCAATAGTTTCACCGGATCAGGTACAATATATGGATGTTGCACCGGTGCAAATAGTAAGTACGGCTGCAGCTCTCATTCCTTTCCTTGAACATGATGATGCTAACAGGGCACTTATGGGTTCTAATATGCAACGCCAGGCAGTGCCTTTATTAATCCCCGAAGCACCGCTGGTAGGTACCGGAATGGAAGCCAAAGCTGCCAGGGATTCGAGAGCACTGATGTTAGCCGAAGATGATGGGGTTGTTGAATATGTTGATTCAAATAAGATAGTAGTTAAATATGATGTTAACCCAAACAGCATAGAAGCCCTAACTTCATTTGATGATATAAGAAGAATTACATATAATCTTACAAAGTTTAGTGGTACAAACCAAGAAACATGCATCAATCAAAAACCTGTTGTTATGGAAGGACAAAGACTTAAAACTAGTGATGTTCTTGCTGATGGTCAGTCCACCGATCATGGAGAGCTTGCCCTTGGCAGAAACATTCTTTGTGCGTTCATGCCCTGGCGCGGTTACAACTTTGAGGATGCTATTATCATAAGTGAAGGAATTGTTACCGATGATACTTTTACTTCAATTCATATAGAGGAATTTGAACTCCAGGTGCGCGAAACAAAGCGCGGCGAAGAAGAATTAACAAGAGAAATTCCTAATGTTAGCGAAGAAGCCGTTAAAAACCTTGATGAAGATGGTATTATAAGAGAAGGCGCAGAGGTTAAAGAAGGTGATATACTAATTGGTAAAATTACACCCAAAGGTGAAACAGATCCAACTCCTGAAGAAAAATTACTAAGAGCAATATTTGGAGATAAAGCAGGCGATGTAAAAGATGCTTCGCTCAAAGCACCTACAGGATTAAAAGGAACAATTATTAAAACCAGGTTGTTCAGCAGGAAACGTAGAGATGCGGAGTCGAAAAAAATTGAAAAAGAAACCCTGGAAAAACTTGAACATGAACATCACAATAAATTAGCCGCGCACTACAGCAAGCTTGTAACAAAGCTTACAAAAATTTGTGTTGGAATTACTTCGTCAGGAATAAGAGACCTTGATGGCAGCGTTGCTTTAAGAAGCGGAACAACCATTAAGGATATAACATTTACTTCAATAGAGGATGTTACTAAGCTGGATTATACACTCGATTGGTTTGAAAGCAAAAAGACGAATAGTCATATTAAAACTCTGTATAAAAATTATTTTAACAAGCTGGCTGGACTTTCTGAAGAATTTAAAAGAGAAAAAATTAAAATTGCCAGCGGAGATGAACTTCCACCTGGAATTGTACAGCTTGCCAAAGTTTATGTGGCTAAAAAGCGTAAACTTGCTGTTGGCGATAAAATGGCAGGGCGCCATGGTAATAAAGGTGTGGTTGCTAAAATTGTACCTGCGGAAGATATGCCTTTCTTACCGGATGGTACGCCCGTAGATATTATTCTTAACCCGCTTGGTGTTCCTTCAAGAATGAACCTCGGTCAGCTTTATGAAACTGCTTTAGGATGGGTAGCTAAGAAGCTAGGTGTTAAGTTTGCCACCCCGATTTTTGATGGAGCAAAAATAGAAGATGTTGATGAATGGCTTGAAAAAGCTGAACTGGAACTAGGCAGTAAAACTGATTTATATAATGGTCGTACAGGTGAAAAGTTCCATCAAAAAGTTACCTGCGGCTACATTTACATGCTTAAGTTAAGCCACCTTGTTGATGATAAAATTCATGCCCGTTCAATTGGTCCATACTCGCTTATTACCCAACAGCCGCTTGGTGGAAAAGCACAGTTTGGCGGGCAGAGATTTGGAGAAATGGAAGTGTGGGCATTGGAAGGTTACGGTGCTTCCCGTGTTCTTCAGGAAATACTAACAGTTAAAAGTGACGATGTTGTTGGTAGAGCAAAAGCATACGAATCTATTGTTAAAGGTGAAAACCTGCAAGAACCAAATATTCCTGAATCGTTCAATGTGTTAATTAAAGAGCTTCAGGGCTTAGGGCTTGATATAACAGTTAATTAACACCGAAGAACAATTATTTCACTTAGAAATTAGGAGATAAAAAATGGTTTACAGAATTCAAGAACACGCAATGATGGATATCGATAGCATTACTATT
Source organism: Ignavibacteriaceae bacterium (assembly GCA_036480595.1). Lineage (GTDB taxonomy): Bacteria > Bacteroidota > Ignavibacteria > Ignavibacteriales > Ignavibacteriaceae > JAZGGS01. Next base: position 9,623 of record JAZGGS010000301.1, on the reverse strand, counting down.
AGTCTTGCTAGCCCCGATGATATATTGTCTAGATCTCATGGCGAAGTTACAAAACCGGAAACAATAAATTACAGATCGTTCCGCCCGGAAAAAGATGGGTTGTTCTGTGAAAAAATATTTGGACCAACACGCGATTGGGAATGCTTTTGTGGTAAATATAAAAGAATAAGGTATAAAGGAATTATTTGCGATAGGTGCGGTGTTGAAGTTACTCAAAAAAGTGTTCGCCGCGAAAGAATGGGACACATTTCTTTGGCTGTACCGGTTGTGCATATATGGTTCTTCAGGGCACAGCCGTCAAAAATTGGAAACATAATTGGCTTAAGTCTTAAAGAACTTGAAAAAGTTATTTACTATGAATCTTACATAGTTATAAATCCTGGTCCTACCGGATTAAGCATAAAAGATCTTATTTCGGAAGATCAGTATTTTGAAGTATTAAACTCTCTTCCTGCAGATAACGATAAACTGGATGATACAGATCCCAATAAATTTGCTGCTAAAATAGGCGGCAATGCGGTTAAATCAATACTTAAAAATATTAATATCGAAGAGTTATCGCAGGAATTAAGAGATAAAGTAAAAGTTGAAACCTCTCAGCAGAAAAAAGCAGATTTGCTTAAAAGATTAAGAGTGATAGAAGCTTTTAAAGAAGAGACAGGTAAGGTTGAGAATAAAGCTGAGTGGATGGTGCTTGGGTTTATTCCTGTAATACCTCCTGAACTAAGACCTCTTGTACCTCTTGAAGGAGGAAGATTTGCAACCAGTGATCTTAACGACCTTTACAGAAGAGTTATAATACGTAATAACAGGTTAAAAAGATTAATTGATATTAAAGCTCCCGAAGTTATTCTGCGTAATGAAAAAAGAATGCTTCAGGAAGCTGTTGATGCACTGTTCGATAATTCCAGGAGAGGTAGTGCGGTAAGAAGCGATAACAATCGCCCACTTAAATCTCTAAGCGATATGCTTAAAGGAAAACAGGGAAGATTCCGCCAGAACCTGCTTGGTAAACGAGTTGATTATTCAGGTCGTTCGGTAATTGTTGTAGGACCCGAACTAAAGCTGCATCAGTGCGGTTTGCCTAAAGATATGGCTGTTGAATTATTTAAACCGTTTATCATCAGAAAATTAATTGAACGCGGACACAATAAAACTGTTAAAAGTGCAAGAAAAGTTGTTGATAGAAAGGACCCATTAATTTGGGATATCTTATCAAAAATAATTGAAGGGCATCCGGTTCTTCTTAACCGTGCACCTACTTTGCACAGACTTGGAATACAGGCATTTCAACCGGTGCTAATAGATGAACGCGCAATCCAGCTTCATCCAATGGTTTGTACTGCGTTTAATGCGGATTTTGACGGTGACCAGATGGCTGTTCATATTCCTTTATCCTTTGATGCTCAACTTGAAGCATCATTGTTAATGCTAAGCAGTCATAATATCCTTTCACCACAAAACGGTTCTCCTATTGTTGTACCAACGCAGGATATTGTGCTTGGATGTTATTACTTAACCAAGTTTAAAGAAGGTGAAAAAGGTGAAGATATGGTTTTCTCTTTACCTGAAGAAGCAATAATAGCATACGATAACGGGATTTTAGGTTTGAATGCTAGAATACATGTTTATGTTGATGGCGAAAAGATTGAAACTACAACAGGCAGAGTAATCTTTAACCAGATTGTTCCTAAAGAAATGGGATACTTTAACCAGCTTCTCATCAAAAAAACCTTTGGCGGCTTTGTTGGTAAAATGTTTATTCAACTAGGCAATAAAGTTACCGCAAAGTTTCTGGATGATCTGAAAGATATCGGATTTAAATATGCAACTGAGGGCGGGCTCTCGGTTAGCTATGCAGATATGGTTGTGCCCGAACAAAAAGAAAACATGATTGCTAAAGCAAATAAAAAGGTTGATGGAATACTTAATGAGCACGAACAGGGTGTTATAACAGATGCTGAAAGATACAACAAAATTATAGACGTTTGGACTCATACTACTAATGATGTTGCAAGAGCTTTAATGGAAAAAATTAAAGAGGCAAACGGTGGTTTCAATTCGCTGCATATGATGGTTGACTCAGGTGCTAGAGGTTCGCAGGAACAGGTAAGGCAGCTTGCCGGTATGAGAGGTTTGATGATGAAACCTCAGAAAACTCTTTCCGGGCAGGCCGGCGAAATTATTGAAAACCCGATTGTTGCAAACTTTAAAGAAGGTCTTTCAGTACTGGAATACTTTATCTCAACACACGGTGCGCGTAAAGGACTTGCTGATACAGCTTTAAAAACTGCTGATGCAGGATATTTAACTAGACGACTTGTTGATGTTGCGCAGGACGTTATTATAACTGAAAATGATTGTGGGACAATACTCGGAATAGAAATTAAAGCGCTGAAAGATGTAGAGCAGGAAAGAGAACCGCTGGCTGAAAGAATTACGGGGCGTGTTGCGCAGGAAGATGTATATCATCCAATAAATGAAGAATTAATTGTTGAAGCCGGTGAGATGATAAACGAAGATACTGCAGAGGCAATTGAAGATGCAAACATCGATTCGGTCTATATAAGAACGGTTCTTACATGCGAATCGCGCAGGGGTGCATGTGCAAAATGTTACGGCAGAAACCTTACAAACGGAAAAATTGTTGAATCTGGTGAAGCAGTTGGTATAATTGCAGCACAATCAATAGGCGAACCTGGAACACAGCTTACACTTAGAACATTCCACCTTGGTGGTACATCTTCCAGGATTGCCAGCCAATCACAGCTAGAAACAATTGTAGAAGGTAAAGTTAAATTCGAAAAGATTTCTTCTGTTGAAAAAATGGAAAAAGATCCGTTTGGAGGACCAGATCATAAAATAAATATAGTAACCGGCAGAAGAGGTGCAATAGGTATATATGATGCAGATAACCGTCAACTAAAACGGTATGATGTGCCTTATGGAGCTGAACTTGTTGTTAGTGAAGGACAGGAAGTAAAGAAAGGTCAACCTCTCTATAACCATGATCCTTACAATGCTGTTATCTTAACAGATATACTCGGCAAAGTAAGATTTTTCGATCTCGTAGAGGGTTCTACATTAAAACAGGTTACTGATGAACAAACCGGGCACGTTCAAAAAGTTGTAATCGATTCGAAAGATAAGGCATTAATACCTAGCATTACTATTGAAACCAAAGATGGGGAAATGAAATCATTTAATCTTCCAACCCGGTCATATCTTTCAGTTGATGAAGGTGAAACAGTTGCTGCAGGTACCATTCTTGCAAAAATATCTAAGCAAACTATAAAGAGTCGCGATATCACTGGTGGCTTGCCAAGGGTAACAGAATTGTTCGAAGCCCGCAGCCCGCAGGAACCTGCAGTAGTAGCCGATATTGAAGGTGAAGTAAAATTTGGAGCAAGGAAAAAAGGATCCAGGGAAATCCTGGTTTTAGCACACGATGGTTCTGATGAAAAGAAGTACAATGTACCCTTAGGCAAGCATATTCTTGTTCAGGAAACTGATGATATTCCTGCCGGAGAAAAAATAACCGATGGTCCTATAAATCCACACGATATTTTACGGATAAAAGGAACCAGTGCCGTACAGGAGTATCTTGTTAATGAAATCCAGGATGTTTACCGGCTTCAGGGTGTTAAGATAAACGATAAACATATTGAAGTTATTGTGGGGCAAATGCTTCAGAAAATTAGAATTGTTTCACCAGGCGATACCAAATTCCTGGAAGAAGATATTGTTGATAGAATCGAATTTATTGAAGAGAATGGTAAAATTCTTAACATGGTATTTATCGAAGATAAGGGTAATTCAAAGTTTAAGAATACTCAATTAATTACCAGGGCAAAATTAAGAGAAACAAATGCCGATCTGAAGAAAAAAGATAAAAAGCAGATTGTAGCTCGCGATGCTGAGCCGGCAACCTTTGAACATGTATTACTGGGTATTACACAAGCAGCTCTATCTACTAAAAGCTTTATTTCTGCAGCTTCATTCCAGGAAACGACAAAAGTGCTGGCAAATGCAGCAATTGAAGCTAAAAAAGATATACTCGGTGGATTAAAGGAAAATGTTGTTATGGGGCATCTAATTCCTGCCGGTACGGGTTTGAAGAAGTATAATAAGATTTTACTGAAGTCAGAAATTACAGTTCCTGAGGAATCTCAGGAAGAAGAAGTTTCGGCAAGTTAAAATATTACTTTAGGGAAATTATATTTCAAAATCCGGTGCTGTCTAAATAGATACCCCGGGTTTTTTTTGATAGCCAAAAAAACTAACAATTAACTCTAAATTTCTTGACTTAATTTGAGTTAAAAAGTATATTTAGAGTCTGAATTTTTTTTAACTGGTAAATACTAGGAGATACTTTTGCCAACAATTAATCAGCTTGTAAGAAAAGGCCGTGTTAAGATTTTAGCTAAAAGTAAAGCACCCGCTCTCAATGCGTGTCCGCAGAAAAGAGGAGTCTGTACAAGAGTTTATACAACAACTCCCAAAAAACCAAATTCTGCACTTAGGAAAGTGGCTAGAGTAAGGTTAACAAATAACATGGAAGTTACAGCTTACATCCCGGGAGAAGGACACAATCTCCAGGAACACTCAATAGTACTTATCAGAGGTGGTAGAATAAAGGATTTACCAGGTGTAAGGTATCATATTATAAGAGGTACGCTGGATACAAGTGGAGTTGAAGAAAGAAAAAAAAGCAGATCGAAATACGGTGCTAAAAAACCAAAAGCGAAATAAAAGATGAGAAAAAGAAGAGCTGAAAAAAGGTTTATTAAACCTGATCCAAAATTTAACGATTTAATGGTTGCAAAATTTACCAACTCACTTATGCTGCAAGGTAAAAAGTCTACTGTAAGAAAAATTATTTACGATGCATTCAACCTGGTTGAAGAAAAAACTAAAAAGCCGGGTCTGGAAGTATTTCAGCAGGCAATTACAAATGTTCAACCGTTAATAGAAGTAAAAAGCCGCAGGGTTGGCGGTGCTACTTACCAGGTTCCTACAGAAGTAAGACCTGAAAGAAGAACAGCTCTTGCAATGAGATGGATAAAAATATATTCAAGGCAGCGCAGCGAAAGAACAATGGCTCAAAGATTAGCCCAAGAATTAATTGCTGCATCAAATAATGAAGGTTCGGCAGTAAAGAAAAAAGATGATACACATAAGATGGCAGAAGCTAACAAAGCATTTGCGCATTTTAAATGGTAAAGGAAAGTTGATAGTTAAGATATAATGACGACAAGAGTTGATATAAATAAAGTAAGAAACATTGGCATTATGGCACATATCGATGCCGGTAAAACTACTACCACTGAACGTATTCTGTTCTACACCGGAAAACTACATCGATTGGGCGAAGTGCACGATGGTGCTGCAACTATGGATTGGATGGAACAGGAAAAAGAGCGTGGAATTACTATTACCAGTGCTGCTACCACTTGCTTCTGGAATGATAATCAAATAAATATTATTGATACACCCGGGCACGTGGATTTTACGGTTGAAGTTGAAAGATCATTAAGAATTTTAGATGGTGCAGTTGCACTGTTTTGTGCTGTTGGCGGTGTAGAACCACAATCCGAAACGGTTTGGCGCCAGGCAGATAAATATGGTGTTCCTAGAATTGCCTTCATCAATAAAATGGATAGAGTTGGTGCAGATTTTTATAATGCAGTTCAGATGATGAAGAACAGACTTAGTGCTAATGCAATTCCAGTAACTTTGCCAATTGGCGATGGTGATTTGTTTACAGGTGTTATTGATCTTATCACTTTTAAAGCAAGAATGTACCACGAAGAAACTTTGGGTGCCACATTTGAAGAGATTGACATACCGCATGACCTTAAGGAAATAGCTAACAAGTATAGAACCGAAATGCTTGAAGCTGTTTCTGATGTGGATGATACACTCCTGGAAAAATATCTTGGAGGTGAAGAGATTAGTCCTGATGAAATAAAAGTAGTACTTCGCAAAGCAACTATTGAACTCAAAATAATTCCTGTACTCTGTGGTTCAGCTTTTAAGAATAAAGGAGTTCAGAAACTCCTGGATTATGTTATAGAATTTTTGCCGTCACCGGCTGATACTAAAGACGTCCAGGCACATCATATTGGAATGAATGATGTTATAAAAAGAAAAATTGATGATAAAGAAAAATTCAGTGCACTCGTATTCAAAATTGCGAATGACACTTACGTTGGTAAACTTTGCTTCTTCAGAGTTTATTCAGGAGTGCTGAAAGCAGGTTCATATGTTTATAATGCAGTTAGTGGTAAAAAGGAAAGAATCGGAAGATTACTCCAGATGCATGCTAATCACAGGGAAGATATCACCGAAGTTAGAGCTGGTGATATTGCTTCAGCTGTAGGATTAAAGTTTACAAAAACCGGCGATACGCTTTGTACTTTAGATGATCCAATCATCCTGGAAAAAATTACTTTCCCCCTACCTGTTATTCAAATTGCAATTGAGCCCAAAACTAAAGCCGATCAGGATAAATTGTCCGATGCTCTGTCAAAACTATCGGATGAAGATCCTACTTTTAAAGTTAAAGTTGATGATGAAACAGGTCAGACATTAATAAGCGGAATGGGCGAACTTCATCTTGAAATTCTTGTTGACAGAATGAAAAGAGAGTTCAAAGTGGAAGCAAATATTGGCAAACCACAGGTTGCTTACAGAGAATCAATTACAAGTACCGTTACCGCAGAAGGAAAGTTTGTTAAACAAACCGGCGGCCGTGGTAAGTTCGGTCATGTTTGGATTGAGATTAGTCCTAACGAACCTGGTAAAGGATATGAATTTATAAACGCTATTGTTGGTGGATCGGTTCCTAGAGAATATATTTCATCTGTTTCGGCAGGAATCCGGGAAACAATGAGAAACGGTGTGGTAGCAGGATTTCCTGTTGTAGATGTTAAAGCTAAATTGTTCGATGGTTCATACCATGATGTTGATTCGGATGAGCTATCCTTCAAAGTAGCGGGTTCAATGGCTTTTAAAGAAGGATCTCGAAAAGCTAACCCAGTATTGCTCGAACCGATTATGTCTGTTGAAGTTGTAACTCCTGAAGAGTACCTGGGCGACGTAATAGGTGATTTGAATTCCAGGAGAGGAAAAATTGAAGGATTTTCTGCACGGAAAGATGCGCAAGTAATAAATGCTAATGTACCACTATCTGAAATGTTTGGCTACGCAACAATATTAAGATCGATGACACAGGGAAGAGCAATTCACTCAATGCAGTTCGAGCATTATTCTGAGGTGCCAATATCAATAGCCGAAGAAATAACAGAAAAATCATTAGGTAATAAATCTACAGCAACTGCTTAATTAATTTAGAAATAATTACAACAAGAAAAATATAAAGGAGATAACGATGGCAAAAGAAAAATTTGATAGGAGTAAGCCTCATGTAAATGTTGGAACAATTGGTCATGTAGATCATGGTAAAACCACATTAACAGCTGCCATCACTATGGCTCTTGCCAAAAAGGGCTTATCTGAAGTTAGAACTTTCGATAGTATTGATAATGCACCTGAAGAGAAAGAAAGAGGCATTACAATAGCCACTGCTCACGTGGAATATTCTACGGCTAACAGGCATTATGCTCACGTAGATTGCCCGGGACACGCTGACTATGTTAAAAACATGATTACTGGTGCTGCTCAGATGGATGGTGCCATCTTAGTTGTTGCTGCAACAGATGGTCCTATGCCTCAAACCAGAGAACACATACTCCTTGCACGTCAGGTTGGTGTACCTAAAATTGTTGTCTTTATGAACAAGGTTGATATGGTTGACGATCCTGAATTGCTTGAACTTGTTGAGGTTGAATTAAGAGATCTCCTTAATGAATATGAATTTCCTGGTGATGAAATTCCCATAATTCAGGGATCAGCATTAAAGGCGCTAGAAGCAGCAGATTCAGATGCATCAGAAGATGATGAGAGATTAAAATGTATTTGGGAATTAATGGATGCTGTAGACAACTATATTCCAATTCCTGAAAGAGATACTGATAAACCTTTCATTATGCCGGTAGAGGACGTATTCTCAATTACCGGTCGTGGTACTGTTGCTACCGGAAGAGTTGAAAGAGGACAGGTAAAGATCCAGGAAGAAATTGAACTTATTGGATTAGGTCTTCACAAAAAAACAGTTGTTACCGGCGTGGAAATGTTCAGAAAAGAATTAGATTCCGCTATGGCTGGTGATAATGCCGGTATCCTCTTAAGAGGAATTGATAAAAATGAAATTGAAAGAGGAATGGTGCTTGCTAAGCCAGGTTCAATTACACCTCACACTAAATTTGAAGGTAAAGTTTACATCCTTTCAAAAGATGAAGGTGGACGCCATACCCCGTTCTTTAATGGCTACAGACCGCAGTTCTATTTTAGAACTACTGATGTAACAGGTGTGGCTACTTTACCTGAAGGTACCGAGATGGTTATGCCTGGTGATAATGTTAAACTTTCTATTGAACTTATTACTGAAATTGCGATGGAAGATGGATTAAGATTTGCTATTCGTGAAGGTGGCAGAACTGTTGGCGCTGGTGTAGTTACAGAGATTCTTGAATAGGATAAAATAAATATTTTAATGGAAAGGGAGCATCAACTCCCTTTTCGTTTGCGTTAATTAATAAGGAGTTGTGTAAGTGCCCGGACAAAAGATTAGAATTAAACTTAAATCTTACGATCATATTTTGATTGATAAATCTACTGAAAAAATAATAAAAACCGTTAAGAGCACTGGAGCGGTGGTGTCCGGACCCATTCCTTTGCCAACTAAAAGAACAGTTTATACGGTTTTAAGATCTCCACATGTTGATAAAAAATCGCGCGAACAATTTGAAACAAGAGCGCATAAAAGAATTATCGATATTCATAACTCTAATAATAAAACTATCGACTCGCTAAGTAAACTAGATATTCCGGCGGGCGTTGATATTGAGATAAAGTTGTGATTTGAAAGCAGGAACTTTAATGGCTGGTATGATTGGTAAAAAAATAGGAATGACAAGCATCTTTAGCCCGGATGGTGATTTGATTCCCGTTACGGTAATTAAAGCTGAACCGTGTAAAGTTGTTGACATCAAAACTGAAGATAAAGATGGTTACAATGCTGTTCAGTTAGGTTATGGTTCTAAAAAAGAAAAGAATATAAACAAACCTTTGCTTGGATATTATAAGAAAAAAAATCTTGCCCTTTCCGAAAAATTAAAGGAATTTACCGGCTTCGATACAGAGGAAATGAAAGTTGGTGACGATGTTAAAGTTGAAATATTTAAGGAAGGTGAAAGAATTAAGGTTAGAGGAAGAAGTATTGGTAAAGGTTTTCAGGGTGTTATGAAACGTCATGGTTTTAGCGGTGTTGGAGGCACAACACATGGACAGAGCGACAGATTAAGAGCACCCGGTTCAATTGGACAAAGTTCCAATCCTTCTAGGGTATTTAAAGGGCACCGTATGGGAGGCAGAACCGGTTTTGATAATGTTACGGTTTCCAATTTATTGGTTGCCAAGGTTGTGCCGGAGGAAAATCTGATAATGATTAAAGGAGCTGTACCCGGTTCAGTAAATTCAATTGTGGAATTGATAAAGAA
>JAZGGS010000300.1:0-5465 GCA_036480595.1 Ignavibacteriaceae bacterium | reverse complement strand
CTTATCTTCAGCAATGATAAACACATCGACATAGCATGCATTTTCATTTCTTTAATAACGCGGGTAAATTCGCTAAAGGTAAAAAGTATATCATCATTATTTACATAAGAATTAAAAAGACTTTTTGTTGCAGTTACCATTGTGCCGGCTTTTAAGCCGTGCCCTGTTGCATCGCCGATAACTACAGTTAGTGTTCCATTAATTCCAACGTGAAAATCATAATAATCGCCGCCAACTTCTGTTGCGGTTTGCATATAAACTGCAATATCTAGATGAGGCAATTGTGGCAGTTCCTTAGGAAGCATAGAAAGCTGTAATTGGCGTGCTTCCTCAAGTTCTTTACTTTTCCTTTCATTTTCTGCTTCTGCTATTTGAGCTCTGAGTTTTTGCTCAAGTTCTTTTTCTGATAGTTCCTTTACGTTTTTTAATTGCAGTGCAAGATCTTTATTGGTTAAAGCAATATCCCGCGCAAGATAAATGGACATCGAGATTGGTAAACTGAGTAAGCCTGTAAAGAAAATAAGTAGTCCAGCGAGTCCGCTTAACGTTATACTAAAAATTCCAACAACGAATAACAGCACTATAAATAAAACAAATACTATTACGCCTGTGCCAATAATATTTGAATTCGGTTTATTATTTTTTATTGCAACGATAATTACTCTTAGACCTTCCAAAGTTGTAAGAATAATAAATCCAAGCAATAAATAATCGGAGATAGAATTTTCACCAAAGCCAAAAGCAATTATTAAAATTATTAGAATTGCTAAAGTCCAGATTGCATAAAATTGTTTCGGAACTTTGTTGTAGAAAATTGAATAGAGAAAACCAAGGTAAAAGGGGAAAACCAAAATCAAACCTGAAGCAGTAATGCCGTTTATTAAGCTGATTAACTCTAAATTGGATTGAATGTATCTTTGACCCATTGAAGCAATAAATATTATCGATATGCAGAAATTAAAAAGTGCGAAGTATAGATTTTCTTTTCTATCCAAATAGAAAATAAAGAGTGAGAAATAAAGCAAAGCAAGAGCTAAGAATAACCCGGCAATACCAACGTATACTGCAAACGTTGTTCGCTCTGTGTTTACAGTTTCTAAAATGGATTCATCTATTTCCCTGATATCAACGCTAAAGCCAATGTATTCGAACCACGATTTATACCACTCTTCATCTTCAGTAGATAATTTATTTGAGTATCTTACCGCAATCAAATAAGAAGTGCTGCTATCCAGTAAAACTGTAAAAGGAATATCTCTCTGTTGTAAAGGAGTTTCTTTTGCAATCTCCTCTCCGATAATACCCAGTTTTTTTATAAGCTTCCCGTTTAAATAAAATTCTGAAGCTCCTAATTGCGCTACTTCAAATGCTATAGGTTTATATCGAAGTGAAGAATCAATTTTAATTACGGTTCTAAACCAACCTATTCCTTTCCAGGTATCTTCGGGTAAATCTTCAATCACCATTCTTGATTTTAATGTATCCCAAGCTGAATCATCGAATTCCGGTGAAGCCCATGTTGAATCATCTCCCGGATGATAACGCCAAACTTCATTAAGTGATATTGAATTTTCTTTTATGCTATCGGCAAAAACATAAACTGTATCAAAGCTTTGTGCTTTTACAAAAATTGGTAACAGGATTAATAATGAGATTATTAGATGTTTCATATTTTATTGAATTATTTTTTTATTAAGTACATTGTAGTAATATCATCGCTTTGCTCGGCATTACCGGCAAATGATTTTACATCATTAACGATTTTGTCAACAAACTCTTGTGCGGTTTTAGTTTTATTCAGTAAGAAGAATTCCTCCATTCGTTCATCGGAGTATTCTTCCTCGTTTTCATTCATTGCTTCGGGAATGCCGTCAGTATAGAGTAACAATCTTTCGTTTGTTTTAATAGTTTGTTTTTCACCTTCATAAGGAAGACCAAAATCAAACATTCCCAATCCTAATCCACCAGCTTCAATTTTTTGCATTGTTCCATTTTCTCTTAATAAAAGCATTGGATTGTGTCCTGCATTAACAATATCAAGCTCACCTGTCTTCGCATCGAGAATAGTGATAAAATAAGTTATAAACTTATCGGAAGGTGAAGCGTTAAAAATTATTTTATTCAGTTTTTCGGTCATCTCAACAAGCGGAGTTTTATTATCGAGATAAGCATACAAAGATGCATTCAAAGTATTAACAAGTAAAGATGCTGCAATGCCCTTACCTGCAACATCAGCCATTACCAGGGCAAAACGGTTATCTCCAAGATCAATGCAATCGTAATAATCGCCGCCAACTTCTCTTGATGGAATATTTATGCCTGCTACATCGTAACCTGGAATTTTAGGAAGCTCTTGTGGAATAACTTTTTGCTGGATTGATGCAGCAACATTTAGTTCCTGTTCAATTCTTTCTTTTATTAATGATTGCTCGTGAAGAAATTCATTTTCGATTGCAGCATTAACCTGTCTTGCAATGGCTTCGAGCAAAAGTTTATCAAGATCAGTGTATTCAGCCACGCCGGTTCTGCTTTCTTTATTAGCAAGAGTAAAATTATATTCTTTTTCCTGGTAACTGAATGAAGCAGATATTTTATTTTCGCTTTCATTTATAATTGATGAATCCAAGCCCGGTGGAAAAAATATTTCTTCTAATGTTTCTTCATCTTTGCTTATCCCAATTAATGCATGCGAAGTATCGGTAAGTACAGCAGCTCTTTGCAATGCAAGTTGAAAAAGTAATTGCCTGTTCTCAAATTTTGAAAGATCGATTCCAGTATCTATTAAATTGTTAAGCTGAAGAACTCTTTGGTTTAACTCAAAGATTAGTTTTTTTTCCTTTTGCCTGTTTATAACTGATTGATAAGCATTATCAAGCAATTGAAGAAATATTTGGAGTGTAATTTTATCAAAATCTGTAAAATCAGATTTGTCTAACTTTGCCCCAATTGTAATTCCCATAACCGATTTATCAACCAAAGGAAGATTCACACAAGCTTTTACATCTTCATTCAAATCATATTCAATCTGCATGCTGCTGCTGTTATTGACTATCATCCATTTAGTGTAATTTTCTTTATTGCCATAAATCATTTCCCAGGTTGAATTTGAAACATTCTTATAAAAGAGATTCACATCTGTAACGAGAAAATTTCCTCTTAATAATGTAGCAAATTGTTTTGCCATTTCATTTATGGATTTTGATTCGGAAAGTATTTCAAATCCTTCCTGGAAAGAATCTACTTGGAGTGAAAGTTTATCTACAATATTTGAATTTGTGGTACTCAAAAAGCATTGTGAATTTAGTTAATCTACATTCTTTTAAATCATTTACTCAAAGCTCCCTCAACGGAATCTGCTTTTTCGGCAAACTGAAACAGGCCCATAATGCTAAAAGTTTTTTCAATCGTTGGATCAAGATTCAAAAAATATAATTTACCGTTGGATTCATTTAACTTTTCAATAATCTCAATCAGGTAAGAAACACCTATGGAATTAACCACTTTAGAATCCTGCAGATCCATTATAACTTTATTTACCCCTTCATCCTTATGCTTCATAAACTCATTCGTTATTTTCTCACCGGCAGTATTATTTATATACCCGCTTGTTTTCATGATCAAAGAATTATCTTTGAATACAGATGTAAAATTAAAATCAGTTAACATTTATTTCTCCTGTTAGACTAAATTTTTAATAATCGTTATTTTTGTTCCGGTTGATCCGGATTCGATAATTAAATCATCTGACATTGACTTCATTAGTTTTATTCCCCATCCTCTTTTACTTGTGCCGCCAATCTTATCAGAAATTTGAGGGTCCTCAACCTCTTCAGGATTAAATCCTTTGCCATAATCTGTAACAAGAATTATTAACTTTTCTTTTGTCATTGTAAACTCAACGTTAATATACGGATTATCATCGCCGGCATGTTCCAAACCGTTTATAACGGCTTCAGTAACCAGTATTTTTGCCTCACCAATTTTTTCATCTGAAATTCCAAGATGTCTAACCATTTTATCCAATCCCTCAAGCGCAACCAATTCTATATCGGGTACTTTGGGTAATTTTATTTCAAGATTAATATTCTGATCTGCCATTAATTTGCATCTTATATAATTTCCTGATCGATAAAATAGACAAGAAGATGTGTTTTATAAAATTGTTTTAATATCACAAAATAAAAGAATTATCAAAATTATTGAATAATAATAATTTGTATAAAGTATGTTTTTAAAACCGGAGTGAAAGACAACTCAATCCTCCATCAAGTTTTTGAAACTCTGAAACATTTACTTCAATAATGTCATAATATGCTTTTTCAATAGTCTTCCTAGCTTTCGGAAAACCTTTTGGAAGAAGAATATTATCATTTATCCAGATACAGTTTGCGGCATAGCTTTCGTCATCATCAATTTTAAAAATATTAAATTTCCGGAATTCCGGTTTCAATAGAAATTCACCGGCTGCAGCAATATTATTATTCTCAAGATATGCAACACCAGATTTCAAATGCAGAACTTTATCAAGTGTTACTACTGAACCTGTCATTCCATATATTTTTAGAATTTTAATTAATTGTTCTGCACCATTTATATTCGTCCTTTGAGATAATCCAATATAATAATGATCTCCAACCATCATAATATCTCCGGCTTCAACTGTTCCCGGATCATTTATAGTTTCAATATTTGAAAAATATTCAGTTAAAACAGTTTTCATTTCAATGGTTTCGCCTTTTCGGGACGATGCCCGGAGATTAGTTATGATCGCACAATGTTTGGTTAAAAGTGCTGTATCTTCAACAAACGTGGAATCCGGATAATCTTCATCCGCATCAAGTACAACCACTTTGAGACCACATTTTCTAAGAGCTTCAACATATTCCTTATGCTGAATGAGAGCTAAATCATAATCTGGTAATCCAAGATTAGCCGTTGTTAATCCATTTGTAAAATTTTTACAAGGGATGCGAACTATGGCTTTTGATAACAATTAAAATCCTATTAATATTTTTCTTAAAAGATAGCACACTTGTTAATAAAATACCAATAAACTAACTTTTATATTTTTCGTATTGATTGCTGATTACGCACTAATATTTAGAGATTTAAAACGGATACAATCTATCAAAGTAAAAGTCTGCCTCCTGCTGGATTAAATAGAACCAGAAATTTATAGATTATCCGGGTTGCTAGCTAAATTTTGTTAATTTACATATACAGTTAATTCAAATTGGTATTTTTTATTTTGTTAATGGTATAACTTTTTAATTAGTTGCGGAATACGAACTACATTGAATATTGAATAAAAAGTACGATATTTGTCCTTCAATTTTTTGAATTATTAAGAATTACTTGAAACAGCTTAGAAACATAGCAATTATAGCACATGTCGATCACGGAAAAACTACCTTAGTTGATGAACTGCTGAAGCAAAATAATGTATTCAGAAAAAACCAGGTTGT
>JAZGGS010000299.1:0-2257 GCA_036480595.1 Ignavibacteriaceae bacterium | reverse complement strand
TGGTAATATTTTAGCTGTTAGAAAACAAGACCGCTTGAAAGATAATTAAATTTTAACCGTGAAAAACTCGCGCATAAGTGAGAGTAAAGAAAGAATGGAGGGCTCAGACAATTACACGGCTGAAAATTTAATCACCTTTCAAGCTTATTTGTATAAACTGGTTTCAAAGGGCTAAAGTGTTACAAAACTTGATGAATTCGTCCTTTTATGAATTCATCATTTACCAACCTGCAATTGGGATCGTTTTTGCAATATTGGCGGCGTATACGTTTATCTGCTTCATGAGGTCCATAAGTTCCATGTGTACTTCGTGGGTCTCAATAGATTCCTTCCGTTTGTCAAGTAGTCGTTCCAGGTGCTGGCTCCTGTATTGTGATTCCAGGTTTAAATACTTCCCTTCTTTTGCAATAACTTTTTGTATTTTCTTTGGGCTTGACTTGCCAAAGGCTTTTTTCAACCGGCGGATTTGCTTACATATCTTCTCATTATAACTCAACAATTCTTCCTTACCTTCTTTTGAAAAATCCATATTCACTTTATGTTTTTTTGAAATAAGCGGTATCATATTCCTATGGATAATATCGCCGACACTCTCCATATCCTTTGCAATCGACATCATACCCCAAACTTCGCCTGCTTGTTCTTCGGACAGTTCCTGACGACCTATTTTAATCAGATAATCTCCGATCTTTTCATCAAGAAAATCGATTTTCTTTTCACGCATATCAAGCCCTTGAAGCAGCGAAAGTTTCGGGTAGATTTCATCCCGTACGGGTTCATTAGAAATAAATGGAACAATAACAGAGCGCAGCATTCGCCCTAAGATTTTAGCCATCCGAGAGATTTCCGTGCGGGCCAGATTAATTGCAAATTCCGGGGTTGATATCATACTATCATCCAGATACCATGTAGCCGGCTTAATACCTTTTTCTTCCTTTTTGTCAGGCAAAATCTTAAGTATATATTTCGCAAAAATTGCTGTAAATGGAAGAAAGATAAGACCCACACTTACATTAAAGATGGTGTGAGCATTTGCAATTTGGCGAGCCGTATCTGAACTAAATTTAGCGGCAATAGTTCGAATAATATCCGCAAAAAAAGGAATCCAGAAAATAAATAAAAACACGCCGGCAATTTTAAAAAGTACGTGAGCCAGCGCTACTCTTTTTGCATCACGGGACATACCGATACTTGCAAGCCAGGCAGTTACGCAAGTACCGATATTGGCGCCGAAAATCAATGGTATACCGGCTTCCAATGTAATCAGTTGCTGTTGGGCAAGAACGATAACAATACCTGTAAATGCACTGCTGCTTTGAATAAGAGCAGTAAACGCCGTGCCTATCAGCAATCCTGCAAGTGGATTTTCTAATCCTTTCATGAGATTTATGAATTCCGGATACGTTCTTAATGGTTTCATTGCGTCACTCATGAGTTTCATTCCAAAAAATAGGATACCAAACCCAAGAATTGCTTCACCCATGTGCTTTACATGGTCGGTTTTACCGAGCATCCGAATTATAAAGCCGATTATAATCATCAGCAGCGCATAATCGGTTAGTTTAAATGCAATCAATTGAGCTGTGATTGTCGTACCGATATCAGCCCCCAAAATTACACCCATCGCTTGAGCAAAAGCCATCAATTCCGCCTGCACAAAACTCACCAGCATCACGGTTGTGGCACTGCTGGATTGAATAACCATTGTGACAAAGGCGCCGACGATAAAGGCTATGAACCGATTTTTGGTTAAGGCTTCAAGGATTGTGCGCATTTTGCTTCCTGCAGATTTTTTCATGCCTTCGCTCATATTTTCCATCCCATAAAGGAAAAGAGCTAATCCCCCAAACAGTCCAATAATCATGAATCCCCAGGAGATTTCAGCAGGATCATTGCCACCGGCGTACAGGGTGTTTGCAAAAAATAAAACTGCAAAAAGAATGGCGAACAGTAATTTTGCGTGTACTTTTATATGCTTAATTTCCATGATTCTAAAGGATTTCACATCCGATACCTTGCCGACGTTTTTTGCTATGCGCAAATTTATATAAAAATATCAATTTAGCCTTCCGAAAGTAAAAAGAACTATCAAGCTTGATAAACTCGTATACCGGTTGTCATAAATATGTTCCGATTGACCAGCGTCTGAACTTCCGAGCTCATCGTGGGTACAATTTGAAGCGTTCTACGGCTCGCTGCGCTAAAATTAAAGAACTCGACCTCGCTACGTTCGGGACTCAAACAGCTTCAATTTTTA
>JAZGGS010000298.1:0-3394 GCA_036480595.1 Ignavibacteriaceae bacterium | reverse complement strand
ATATCCTTAAAGTTACATGTCCCGGCTCCGGTATTGCATATCGTATCCTGGTTTCAGGATTAAAAGGATTAGGATAATTTTGTTCTAAAGCATACGCATCCGGTAAAATGTTTTCAGAATTAATTTCACCATCAACTGAAACAACGGTTGGCCCGTTCGTAGTAAATTTTATTGCGAAACCATTTATCACTTCATTTGCGGTTGCATCATAAATTTCATTATATAAATATTGCAGGCCGACATCCTCAGTGTTATTCTCTATGCCAACTGTACAGCTTCCTACCTCTTCGACTTCTTTATATTGAAATATTATTTCTCCATCACCTGTAGGTGTCGGATAATAAGCAGGATCAAGTAGAATTATTTCAAAAGTTTCTTTATCTGTAATCTCGGGTTTATGTGGTACTGTATCCCATTCAATAATAAACCTATGATCATTCTCATCAGAGTAATAAAATAATTTTCCTCCGCCTTGTGGTCCATTAGAAAAGAAGTCGTCCCAGAACACTGCAGTCATATTGTTGAGTGTATCCAAACAAGGGAGCGAACAGTTCAGAGATTTCGTTTGTGTTCCACTGCCGAAAGCAATCCAGCCATCGCCGCTGATTCTTAGTTGTGTAAAATTGTTTCCGTAATATTTAAAGTTGAATGGCAGATTTACAGTTTGAGTAAAATCGCTTACTCCGCCCGGCTTAGGTATCTCTGTTCCAATCGCTTCGATTTCTACCCAGTTGTATTCTGGGTGCTGATCCCAGAGAACATCATGACTTGAATATGCGTAATATCCATATAGGTCTGGTCCGGTTGGATCTGAAGCAGAGGGCATTGCAACCGGCAGCGTTACGGAATCTGTTAATGAGTAAGGGTACAATCCATTCTCAGTTGAAAGCTTTAATGTGAAAATAGCATTGTATTTAACTGGACAACTTGCACTAACAGTTATAGTATAAGTATCAGATTCATTAATGGAATTGCTGTCCGGCAAAATTGTACCGAAAACAGCCATTGAATCAACGATTGTCATATAGGGATCGTTGGTGCTGATTATGCCTGTAACATCCGGGGCAATATCATCACCTGTATTTAAAATTTTAAATGTTACTTTCACCGTTTCACCCGGGTCCATCCTGTAATTACGAAGAACGCTCCCTTCATCATCTACGAAAAACTCATCGAAATTAAGTTTGCAGCCATGGACTTCTTCATTAGCAATATAATCCCATGAAGAAGTTGTACTTGAAACGTGAAGCTGGAAAGGAATTTCATAACCAACAGGACATTCCGGTTTTACATAGAACTGGAATGGTGCACCGGTTATAGAATCGTTAGGTGCAATATTTCCAAAAGTCACCGAGTCAGTTATCATTTCAACGTAAGTTTTTACACTGTCTGGAACTGAAAGAATTGCATAGACACCATTTGAGGTAATCGTTCCCCAGTTTTTTAGTGTAAAAGTTATCGAACAGTTTTCATTCGGGTTTATCAGCCCGTCATCATTTCCATCAAGATCTGTAACGAAAGGGTCCCCGTGCGGAGTTATGTTTTCTATCCCGATTGATACTATTATTGATTCTTCTTTAGGAACAACGTCTCCGCCGGTTACTGTAAGATTAAGAGTACCTGCAGAAGCAGGCGTCATATCCAAAATAGCTGTACCAGAAGCATCAGTAGTGCCGGTTACATAAACATCGTTTCCTGAAATACATATTCGTGCATTATTAACAGGTAAACCGCTGGATGTTTCGGTTACTGTAATTTGTAACTGATTGAACCCTACATAGATTTCATTTGGATAAGTTACCGTAACCGGTTTTGGAATATCTTTCCAAATATGCATACTTGGATCTCCGAGCACACAATAAACCTTATAGTGGTATTCGACCTCCATAGTATTACCGAAGTATTGATACATATATAATTTACCCCGAAGTAGAGCTTCTCCCGGACTGTCTAGACCCTCCTGGAACATTCCGACATAAATACCCTTGTCAATATTATCGTTCCAGTAAGTGTGTGTATTAGAAGTTGGTCCTATAAAAGCGCAACCGCCCCTTGGCGGTTCTGTTAATGAACCCATCTCTATCCAGGCTTCACCGAAAACATTTCCTTGATCGAACGCAGCTACACCGCATCCGATACTCGTAACAAAAGTCAGCTTGTTGCCGTTATTCAAACTATTTACATGTGAAGTATTAAAATAATAACAGTTTGCATGCCAGCCGTCATACCATCCCTCACCCCTATAATTAAGATAGCTTCTTCCATTATTAATAGCTGCGACAATATCACTCACATCATATGTGCACTGCGAATTACTCATCATAGTATCTACTGAAGTAAAATGTCCATATTCAAGCATACTTTGTGCAGCAAACCTTTTTGTTGGTACCTGAGTTGGATAAGCATTATTTGAACAGACAGTACCTTTTTTATACCAGGCAGTCTCTCCAGTATATGGATATCTTTCATACTTCAGAAATTTATCAACCATAACCTGCAATATGTATTCACCCCCACCGCTGGTACCATTGTAATTAGTAAATCTGCCAATCATCATTTCAGGGAAGTAATCATTTCCCTCAAGCTCTACAAAGTAATCTTCATTTACAAAAGTCCACCCCCAGCCTGTCCAATATTTTACCGGTGCATTGCCAGCCGGTGAACCATAATCTCCGACAATTAAGATATGTGTAGGAACATTTACCCAGGTGTTATAAACACTTAAGATATAATTTTTAATGATATCCGGATTAGATTGATTTGCGCCAATCTCACTGAATTTTGTAACTATAATCTCAGTTCCGGATTTGTGCTTCCAGTCAGCATAAGGTTGAAACTCTTCTATATAAATATCTGGCATGATACAAAGCATAATATCATGACCTTCCGTTCTTCCACCATATCTTTGCTGAAGAACTTCATCATAATTAAAGATAAAGCTTCGGTACAGCTTATCAAATGAAGGAGCTATTGGTTTTTGGGGAGTTAACTTTGGATTAATTCCTATTCCTAAACCATAATTAACACGTATAGTGATGGATGAATAAGCTTCAATTTCCTGTTTTGCAGGTGAATACCTTATTGGAAATATTGATATTCGTGCAATTCTAAAATCACGAAAGACTGCAGGTTCCTCAACTCTTACAATTTGCTGGGGATAAAAGCTTTCAGAACTATACGATTCTTTATTTTCAAGGTACTGTGTTTCCGGCTTCCCTTCTATCCAACTTTCCCTTGCAGGGGGAATATTAATTCCTTTTATTATTTGAGTTTCACTAGTTTCCAGTACTTCCACACTAATTGTTCCCTGGTTAGGAATAGCCAGTACCCTGGCAATGTGTGGAATTTCCGGCAAACCAACCTCGGTAGTAATAGCATCTGAGCCAAGATTAAT
>JAZGGS010000297.1:0-4437 GCA_036480595.1 Ignavibacteriaceae bacterium | reverse complement strand
TTTTACCATACAAACAAGAGTTGTAGCTGTGCCTGCTACAGCAATAACTTTCTCCGGTTTTGATTTTTCGTTTATTCCCTTTAAGATTTCTTCAAGTTTTAACTCAAGCTGTTCCATTTCATCGGGTAGCGGGGGAGAGTGTTTTAAGTAATTTTCTGTTGCAATTACAGAACCGATAGAATAACTTTTTTTAGAAATTATTTCAGATCTATTTCCAAAGATCAATTCAGTGCTTCCTCCGCCAATATCTATCACAAGTGTAGACCCGGCAATCTCTGTTCCTGATAAAGCTCCGAGAAAGGCATATTCTGCTTCAACTTCCCCGGAAATAATATTCACATCAAAATTAAATTTATCCTTTATTCTATCAGAAATATCAGTTGAATTAGAAGCTAACCGGAAAGCGTTGGTTGCAGTAACAACTATTTTTTCACACATATATTTTTCGATAATAGTCTTGTATTCATTCAGAATTGAAAAAAGCAGGTTTAATTTTTCTTCATTTATTGCTCCATCCTGCTGTAGTCCTTTCCCAATTCTTGGCATCCGGTATTCATTATGCAGCGGTTTTAAAGAATTATTAGAACTATCTGCCACAGCTATTAGCAGTATTACCGTATTTGTACCTATGTCAATTGAAGCAATAGTCATTATTTTTTTTTAATTTTAATTTAGTTAATTAGAAGATATCATGAAAAAAATAAAAACCGTTCCCAAAATATTCGCTTTTGCAGCAATTGTTTCCGGCGCACTTTGGCTGGGCACCTATGTTGTAAGACTGATTGTTTCATACAATCTATTTTTAGAAAATGATTTTATTTTGAAAGAGTTTGTTACACAGGAAAATCTTCAAGCTGTATTATTATCGCTTGCGCCAACTATCACTTTAAGCTCTGTTCTTTACTTAGTTTTTATTACCGGGTTTACAGGTTTTCTCTTCACTGCGCGCATTAGCTTTAAGAAGAATGGCTGGCTTTTTATTATTGCAGTAATAATTTACTTAACACTTCCGTTCGAAATATACCTGATGGTAAAGATAGATTATAAATTAATAATGGCTTTAAGCTCAGGAATTGATGATGCTAATTCATTTCTTTTATTGATGATAGACAGAATTAAAGTTCTTGGCAGCTTTCCTATCATACTAATCTGGTGTTATATTACAATTCCTTATTTTTTATTGTTCAGACCTTTTACTATAAGCGAAAAGAAAGATGAAGATTAAAGAGAAAGAATTTACAGAGATTGTGCAGGACTTAAAATCGCTTGCACACCAACTGGGAGCAACCGTGCGATTTGAAAAAGGTGATTTTAAAGGCGGTTATTGTATTTTGCATGATAGCAAAGTAATAGTAATTAATAAGATGACAAACTTACAGCGAAAAGCTATGATACTTTCTGCAGCATTAAAAGAATTGGGAGTTGATGAAATATATCTTACACCGCGTCTGCGGGAAATGATTAATGATATGACGGAGAATAATTGAAAATATTAGTGATCAATGGTCCTAATCTGAATATGTTAGGCAGCAGGGATAAAGAAAAATATGGTTCCCTAACTTTGAAAGATATTGAGGATAAAATAATATCGGAATATAAATCACATAGCTTCGAATTTTTTCAGAGTAACCTTGAGGGTGAATTAGTATCAAAGATTCAAACTGCGATTGATCATTTTGATGGAATAATTATTAATCCAGGAGGATATGCACACACATCCGTTGCAATTAAGGATGCATTAACTGATTGCAGTTTACCGAAAATCGAAGTGCATCTTTCTCATCTGGCAAATAGAGAGGACTTCAGGCAAGTTTTGTTAACTGCTTCAAGTTGTGATGGTTATGTTAGTGGTTTTAAAGAAAATAGTTATCTATCAGGGGTTTATCTTCTTGAAAGGATTTTTAACAAAGAGTAATTATTACTTTTCATTTGGTTTTAAGCATTTCACATTTCTGCTTGCATAGCATAACTTTTTAATCAATATCAGAATTATTACTTAATTTAATTCCTATTATGCTATAAATTAAAACAGATTAGGTAACCTGTTTAAAGTCTTTACTTATAAAAATCCTATAATATTGATATTAAGAAATTGATTAGTTATTTTAATCTAAAGAATTTCAGATGGATTCGTATGAAAGACTTATCAATAAAGAAATTATATTATTCAATTAGTGAAGTTAGTAAACTAACGGAGATTGAGCAATATGTTCTTCGCTACTGGGAAACTGAATTCGAGCAGTTAAAACCACAAAAAAACCGGGCTGGTAACAGGATCTATACAAACAAGGATATTCAGCTTATTCTTTATATTAAGGATTTGTTGCGGGAGAAGAAATATACTATCGAGGGAGCAAAAAAAATTCTTGAGGATTCTACCCGGTTAAAAACTCCGCAAATTAAAAGTGCAGAAAAATTGGTTGTTAATAAAGTGCAAGAGGAATTTGAGGAAGAGAGTGATAAACCATCCTTAAATAATGACCTTGAAGAAATAAAAAGTGTTTTGGAATTTGTTATAACTAAATTATAATAATTCGGAACGTGGCGCAGTCCGGTAGCGTACTTGACTGGGGGTCAAGTGGTCGCGGGTTCAAATCCCGCCGTTCCGACTAAACAGAAATATCAATCAATATTCTTTATTAACTTATTCATGAATTTATTCTTTAAAGAATTATTTTGAACCAGGACAACTCTGAAAACATAATCGACTCAATTAAGGAGTTATTAAAAAGTAAATATCCTTCTTTCAAAGGACTTTATTTTTTTGGATCTCGAAATAAAGATAAATATGATGAAAATTCAGATTACGATATAGCTTTGGTTTTTAATGAAGAAATAACCTGGAAGTTTAAAGATGAGGTTAGAGGATTGATTTACGACATTATGCTTCAGGCAGATATTGTTATTGATACACATATTTATTCTATAAAAGAGATGGCTGAACCAATCACTCCCTTCAGAAACGCAATAAAGTCTGAAGGAACTTATTATGGTGTATGATAAAAGCGTATTAGTAAACTACAGAATCAAACGTGCAGATGAAACTCTTGAGGAAGCTCTTCTCTCCATTACAAACAACAAATTTAACCTAACTGCTAATAGAATTTATTATGCTGCTTTTTACATCGTTTCGGCGTTAGCAATTTCAAATGATTTTTCCACTTCCAAACATTCTCAACTGCTTGGATGGTTTAATAAAAATATTGTTAAAAAAGGCAAAGTCCCAAAAGAATTTGGAAAAATTTATTTGAATGCCTACGAAATCAGGCAAGAAGGAGATTATGAGGATCTGATTGAATTTGATCCTAAAGTTCTTGAAGAAAAACTAAAAGAAATAATAAAATTTGTTAGTGTAGTAAAAGAGCTTATTCCATCCAAATAGTGATTATAATATAATTTTTTGTATAAAGGATAGAACCTGCTGCAGTCCGGTAGCGTACTTGACTGGGGGTCAAGTGGTCGCGGGTTCAAATCCCGCCGTTCCGACAAGTAAAGCTCAGCAAAAATGTTGAGCTTTTTTATTTTAGGTGAAAAATTTTCCAGATCTTCCAGTTCCTGTTTGCAGTTAATACAGGTGCAATCTATTTCTTATAGATTATCGATTCTGTGGAGGGTTTCTGCGAGAGTTAATGCGTATGCAAGGAAAAAGGTAAAAGGATAAAATTGACCTTAAAACCAATTTACTTTAAGTTGCATTTGAGGAGATAATAACCCCAGCCGATAGAATATAATTCTGGCTGGGGAATGTGCTGCCTTTGTTGATGTTGTTAAGATTGATTAGCAAGAAAATTTTTTATTATGTTATTTATCATTCTCAAATTTGTAAACTTATACTTTCGCATAACGGGATGGAGTCTATTTCTTTCATGCATTATTTGTAGTTTATTATTTCTTACATGTGAAGAATCGGGTGAACCTGTAACACCGGGTGAAATAAATGAGGATAAGGTAATTGAAGTTCTAGACATTCCTGATCAAACTGTTCTCCAGGGAGAAGCATTTGAATCTTTTTATCTTGATAGTTTTTTAGTGGTAAAAAAAAATGAAGGAATTAGTTGGGCGGTTAGCGGTAATAATGATTTGATAGTTAACATTGATTCCAGTAACCAGGTGACTATTGAAACTCCATCCGATTGGTGGATTGGTTCGGAAACAATTAAATTTGTAGCCACGCAAAACGCTTACTCAGATTCAAACATCGCGACATATAAAGTTAAATCTATTATTATCCTCATTTCCCTGGACGGTTTTAGATGGGATTATCTTAATAGAACGGCTACTTACAATTTCGACGCTATTGTTGGCAGTGGTGCAAAACCAAATTCGCTGATACCAGTATTTCCAACTACAACTTTCCCAAATCATCTCTCTATTATTACCGGACTGTATCCGGCGAATCATGGTATTGTTTCAAATCGAATGTATGATGAGGAGTGG
>JAZGGS010000296.1:0-8135 GCA_036480595.1 Ignavibacteriaceae bacterium | reverse complement strand
TTGCAGTTCATATGGGAATGAAAGTTTTGGGAATTAGCATTGTAACAGATGAGTGTTTCCCAGATTCTTTAAAACCGGTTAATGTAGAAGAAATAATTGCAACAGCTATGAATGCTGAACCTAAAATTACTTTGATAATGAAAGAAGTAATAAAGAGAATACAATGATAAAAAATGCATTGGTAAATTATTCGATTCCCACTTTGTTGGGTCTGCTTATCTTCTCATCAAACTTTCTTAACACAGTCCTGTTCAATTTTGGTGAACAAAATTTTGCAGTTTGGTTTGTACTATCAGTTTTTTGCTTTGCCAGCGGTTGGTACATTAACCGCACTCTTGGCTGGCATCGTGGCGGTAAAGTAATATTCGCGGTTATTGTTTCCGTTGCAGCAGTAAGCATGGTTCTTATAATGTTTTTTAGTGATTATTTTAGCGCCAACGAATTGCTTACCGAAAACCTGATCTTATTCAGCTTGCGGAATATAACTCTTGGCGCCATGGGAATTTTTGGAATGGCAATACAGGAAATTCTTTCCAGCGAAAAACATGCTTTAATACTTACGGAAAAAGTTAAACTCCTGGAAGCTTCAGCAGGAGATACGAAGAAGGAAGCTGAATTAGTATTAAGAGAAGCAAATATAAAAGCTGAAAAGATAATTTTTGATGCCGAGGCAAATGCAAAAAATACCACACTAAAGAAGGAACGAATTGAAAGCGAATTAAAAGAATTTATCCAGGCGGAAAGAGAATTAATTAAACGTTACGAAGAACTGTAACTGCCCGGTATGAACTTAAGGATGATTATTAGATAAATGTTTAAGCAAAATTTAGATACAGTTGGCTACCCCGAAATAGAGAAGCAGATACTTAAATTCTGGGAAGAGAACAAAATTTTTAAAAAGAGTATTTCTACCCGTCCCAAAGAAAAGCATTTTACTTTCTATGAAGGACCTCCTACTGCAAATGGAATACCCGGTATACATCATGTAATTTCAAGAACAATTAAAGACCTTGTTTGCCGTTATAAAACGTTGAAGGGCTACAGAGTTGAAAGAAAAGCCGGATGGGATACTCACGGACTGCCGGTGGAAATTGAGGTGGAGAAAAAGTTAGGAATAAAACATAAAAGTGAAGTAGTTGAGTTTGGAATTGAAAAATATAACCAGGCATGCCGCGATAGTGTTTTTACTTATTTAGACCTCTGGGAAAAAATGACAACCCGGATGGGCTACTGGATCGATCTTGATTCTGCTTATATAACTTTAACAAATAATTATATCGAATCAGTTTGGTGGGCGCTTAAAACTTTATTTGATAAAGGACTCATCTATAAAGATTATAAAATTGTTCCGCAGGATCCTCAATCCGAATCTGTTCTTTCAATGGCAGAGCTGGCTTTAGGTTATAGGGAAACAAAAGATCCTTCTGTTTATGCTCTCTTCAAAGTAAAAAATTCTGATGAATATTTTCTTGTATGGACAACAACTCCATGGACGCTAATTTCCAACGTTGCCCTGGCTGTTGGACCGGAAGTTACTTATGTAAAGATCTTGAATAAAGAAAAGAAAATTATTCTTGCCGAGGCACTTCTTTCAGTTATTGAAGGTGATTATGAAGTGCTTAAAAAAGTAAAGGGAAGTGAACTGGAAGGTGTTGAGTACGAACAGTTATTTGATTATGTAAAAGTAAATAAAAAAGCTTTTTATGTATGCACGGCTGAATTTGTAAGCACTGAAGATGGATCGGGAATTGTACATATTGCTCCTGCTTTTGGAGCCGACGATTACGACCTTTCAAAGAAATACGATTTGCCGATGATGCAGCCGGTAACTCGCGGGGGATTGTTTACCGAAGAGGTAACAGATTTTGCAGGGCAGTTTGTTAAAGATGCCGATAAAGATATCATCTATAAGATGAAGCAGGAAGGCAAGCTTTATAAAAAAGAAACCATAACTCACACTTACCCGTTTAGCTGGCGCAACGAAGATGTACCGGTAATTTACTATGCCCGCGAATCGTGGTTCATTAAAACTACCTCCGTTGCAGACAGGATGATAGAGCTGAATAAAACCATTAACTGGCAGCCGCCTGAAATTGGTGCAGGTCGTTTTGGAAACTGGCTTGAGGAAAATAAAGATTGGGCTCTTTCGCGCGACAGGTTCTGGGCAACTCCTTTGCCAATTTGGGTAAGTGACGATGGCGATTTGTTTGCCGTTGGCAGCATTGTCGAATTGAAAGAAGGATTTATTGAAGAGAACGGCAAACGTAAACCTGTTAGTGAAATTGAAGAAGTAGATCTTCATAAGCCGTTTGTTGATAAAATTTTATTCGAAAAAGATGGCAAAATATATAGACGTACACCGGAATTAATTGATGCCTGGTTTGATTCCGGCTCTATGCCTTTTGCACAATATCATTATCCTTTTGAAAATAAAGAGTGGTTTGAAAAGAATGCTTTCCCGGCAGATTTTATAAGCGAAGGAATTGATCAAACAAGGGGTTGGTTTTACACACTCCATGCAATTGCTTCAATGCTTTTTGATAATGTTGCCTTTAAGAATATTATAGTTAATGAGCTTATCCTTGATAAAAAAGGATTAAAGATGTCTAAATCAAAGGGCAACACGGTAGATCCATTTATGCTCTTTGAAAAATATGGTGCCGATGCAACAAGATGGTGCCTTATTACTAACAGTCCGCCATGGCGCCCTACACTTTTTGATGAAGAAGGTCTTGTTGAAGTTCAAAGAAAATTTTTTGGAACACTGTTAAACACCTATTCCTTCTTTGCGCTTTATGCTAACATCGATAAGTTTAAATACAAAGAAGCACTGGTTCCTTTTGAAAAAAGAGAAGAGATTGACAGGTGGATAATTTCACGGCTTAACTCTCTTGTTGATGAATATGAAAAATTAATGGATAGTTATGAAATTACAAAAGCTGCAAGAGCTGTATCGGGTTTTACTGTTGATCATCTTTCTAACTGGTATGTAAGAAGATGCCGCAGGCGTTTCTGGAAATCTGAAATGAACGAAAGCAAACTTGCTGCATACCAAACATTGTATGAATGCCTTGAAACAATCTGTAAGTTAATTTCACCCTTTACACCGTTCCTCTCTGAGGAGATTTATCAAAATCTTAACTCTGTAACCGGTAAAGAGAGTTATGAATCAGTACACCTTTCAGAGTACCCGAAAGTTGGGAAAAGGGATAAGGAGCTGGAATTAAAAATGGATATTGCCCAGAGAGTTGTTTATTTAACCAGGGCAATGCGCGCTAGGGAAAACCTGAAAGTAAGACAGCCGCTTAAAAAAATAATGGTTGCTGTTGATGCAAATAAGAGTGAAGCGCTGGCTATGATGAAAAATGTTATACTTGAGGAAGTGAATATAAAAGAGCTTGTTATCCTTGAAGATGATTCTGAAATCGTACAAAAATCTGCTAAAGCTAATTTTAAATCTATTGGTCCTCGTTTTGGCAAACAGGTTAAACAGGTTGCAGCAGCTATTACTGCTTTAGGTAAAAATGAGATATTGAAACTGGAAGCTGGAGAAGAAATTTCTCTTTCGATAGATGATTCTGAATTGACAATTACAAAAGAAGATATTATAGTAGTTAGTTCGGAAATAAAAGGTTGGGCAGTGGAAAGCGACGGCACAATAACCGTGGCTATTGATAAAGAACTTGATGAGCAGCTTATAGCCGAAGGACTTGCACGCGAATTTGTTAACAGGGTGCAAAACATGCGCAAAGATGCAGGGTTTGAGGTAACAGACAAAATAAAAATTTATTATTCCGGCAGTAAACTGATTATTGGGGCTGTTGAAACTTTCAATCAGTATATTGCTAATGAAACTTTGGCTGAATGCCTGGAACGCAATGGAAATGAAAACAAGGGATTTAAACAGAATTGGGAAATTGGGGAACAAACATGTTCTATTAATATTGAAAAGATAAGTTTTTAAAACATAGGAGTTAATGAAATGGCAAAGCAAACCACTAAGAAAAAATTGATAAAAAAGAGTGCGGCAGGTAAAACCGGTGGAAAGAAAAAAACCGGTGTTAAGAAGACTTCTAAAAAGAAAACTATTAAAACATCCGCGCCAAAGAAAAAATCAACTTTAAAGAAAAAAACGACCGCAAAGAAAACTGTTAGTAAAAAGGTAGCAGCAAAAAAGAAAACAACTCAAAAGAAAGCTGTTGGTAAAAAGGTAGCAGCAAAAAAGAAAACAACTCCAAAAAAAGTTATTGGTAAAAAAGCAGCAACAAAAAAGAAAACAAGTGTAAAAAAAGCTGTTGCTAAAAAAACTATTGCAACAAAAAAATCCACTAAAACTACAACCAAGAAAAAAGTATCAAAACCATTGAAAAAAACTACCAAAGTAAAATCCAGGTTAATGAAAGAAAAAGCAAAAGATGATGTATTTTCAACTGCCGAAGCACGCTCAAAAGCAATCAAAAAGATAAAAGGTTACAGTAAAAAGGAACTTGAACATTTCAAGAATATTATCCTGGAGAAACGGGACGAAATTATTGTGCAGCTTCAAAATCTTAAAGAACAAATGTTAGATACCACTACCGGTGAATATATAAATGAAAATTCTCCTTACTCCCTGCACATGGCTGAACAGGGAACTGATGCAATGGAAAGAGAAAAAACTTTTCTGTATGCGCAGAGAGAAAATAAATTTCTAGGCTACCTGGAAGATGCACTGAAAAGAATAGACGCCGGCATATACGGTATTTGCGTTGAATGTATTGAAGAACCACAGAATTTATGCGGAACCTGCCCGTTAATTCCAAAAGAAAGACTGGAAGCCGTACCACACAGCCAGCATTGTCTTCCAGTTAAGCAAAGAAAGGAGAAGATGTAATAAATATTAAAGCTTTAGAATTTAATTTAACTTTTGTGTTTTTGCCGAAGGGTTTGGTTCCAAGTTGAGAGTAATCATTATTTCATTTTTTATTCTATTGGCAGACCAGTTTTCAAAGCTTTATATCAAAGGATTAGTAATTCCTTTCTTCGACCCGGTAAATTCAGGGTTAAGCGTTGGGGAATGCATTCCTTTAATCAACAATTTTATACACATTACCCTGGTTGAGAATCCCTGGATGGCATTTGATTTTAATCCCGGTTCAGATTTTAAATTGTGGATCTCATTATTTTCACTTGTTGTCAGCGTTGGTTTTCTAGTTTACCTGTACATGGTAAGAAGCAAAGCACTAATATTAAGAATTGCAATAGCATTAATGCTCGGTGGGGCAATTGGTAATCTTATAGATAAAATGTTTTACGGGTTGTTGTTTGATTATGCCCCTTTGTTTTACGGCAAAGTTGTTGATTTTGTAGACCTGCGGTTATTCAGCATTTTTGTTTTAAATAAAACGTATGGAGTTTATATTTTTAGCTTAGCCGATCTTGCAATAACTGCCGGTTTTATTTGTTTTATCTTATTTCTTAATAAACAAACTAAGGAAAACCAAAGAGTTTTAATTCCTGTTACTTATGAATTAAGCTCTGAGCAAAAAAAATATTGAGAGTATTATTTTTTACAATAGCAGTTTTAATAACCGACTTGTTTAGCAAGTTTTATATCAAGGGTATAACAATTCCTTTTTTGAATATAAAACTGGAAGGAATGTACCACGGTGAGTCTATTTCTGTCCTAGGTGATTTTTTCAAAATAACCTTTATAGAAAACCCGGGAATGGCATTCGGTTTCAATCCCGGTTCAGATTTTAAACTTTGGATCTCCCTATTTTCATTAGTTGCTTGCATCGGGCTGTTGGTCTATCTCTATTTAGCCAGGGAAAAATCACTTAGTTTAAGAATTGCCATTGCAATGATTCTTGGCGGTGCAATTGGTAATCTTATAGACAGAATGTTCTACGGAATAATTTATGATTATGCGCCGATGTTTTATGGTAAGGTAGTGGATTTTCTTGATTTTGATTTTTTCAACTTCTCCATTTTAGGACGCAATTACGATAGGTGGCCGATATTCAATATTGCTGATGCATCGGTTACAGTTGGTGTTTTAATATTAATATTTTTCTACAGGCATCACTCTAAAGTTGAATCGGATGAAGATGAAGATTCAATTGAAGGAAAAACAGAAGATATAAGCAAGCAGGTTCCCGCAGCAAAGTTAAATGTTGAAAAATTGAATGAAGATGATATAACAGCCAATGGTGAAGCTAATAAAGGAAAAGAAATATCGATTTGAAGTACCGGAAGGAAAGAAGAGAGAACGTATAGACCTTTTCTTAACGAACTCCATTGAAAACGCAACCCGCTCTAAAGTACAAAAACTTATTGAAGCTCAGCTGGTTGAAGTAAATGGAAAGATTGTTAAAGCAAATTATAAACTAAAGTCCAACGATATCATTGAAGCAGTCCAACCTATAAGCCCGCGTCCTGAAAATGTTGTCCCTGAAGATATTCCTCTTGAAATAGTTTACGAAGATGAGTATTTAATTGTTGTTAACAAGCCGGCAGGAATGGTTTCCCATCCTGCTTATGCAAATTATACGGGGACTTTAGTAAATGCGCTACTCCATTATTCAACCAAACTTAGCAATACAAACCAGGCAGGCAGGCCCGGCATTATTCACCGGCTTGATAAAGATACAAGCGGACTGCTGGTTGTAGCTAAAGATGACTGGACTCATTCAAAAATTGCAGAGCAGTTTTCTAAACATACTACGGGAAGAGAATATCATGCAGTTTGCTGGGGGAGATTTCCTGATAGTAAAGGTGAAATATCGCTTAACATTGCGCGGAGTAAAAAAGATCGTAAGAAATTTACTACGAGCCGGAGTGAAGGGAAAACCGCACTAACATTTTATGAAGTGATGGAAGAATTTGAATTTACTTCGTATATAAAACTTAAGCTTAAAACCGGCAGGACTCATCAAATACGGGTTCATCTTTCCAGTATTGGTAAACCGGTTTTTGGAGATCCCACTTACGGAGGAAAGCAAATCATGTCTGGCTCTGAGCTTCCGAAAATTAAAAGCAGGGTTCAGAATTTGTTGAACATTATGCCGAGGCAGGCACTTCATGCAAAAACATTGGTTTTTTTTCATCCTCACTTAAATAAAACAACAAGCTTCAATTCTGATTTGCCGGAGGATATGCAGCTCTTAATTAATAATCTAAGAAGTACATTCTCCTGAATATTATAATTATTTATATTTGCAATCATTTAACATTTTTATTCAACAATTACAAACTAAAAAGCAGAAATGTTAACGCTTTATAATTCTCTTACTAAAACGAAAGAAGAGTTCGTTCCTATCGATCCGTCTGAAGTTAAATTTTATATATGCGGACCGACAGTTTACGATTTCTTCCATATTGGAAATGCCAGGACATTTGTTATGGCAGATATCTTAAGAAGATATTTGGAGTATAAGGGTTATAAAGTAAAGTTTATAATGAACCTGACTGATATTGATGACCGCATAATTAAAAAATCAATTAGTGAAAAAATATCTTATGATGAAGTTGCAGTAAAATATTCCAAAGCTTTTTTTGAAGATATAAAGCGTTTGAAATTAAAAGCAGCCGATCTGTATCCGAAAGCAACGGAACATATGGAAGATATTTTACGGATGATCGAAACGCTGGAAGATAAAGGATATGCTTACAACATTGATGGAAATGTTTTTTATGACATATCTAAATATGATGACTATGGAAAGTTAAGCGGAAAAAATATTGATGATTTGATTTCAGGTGCAAGAATAGAAGTGAACGAAGAGAAGAAAAGTCCGCTTGATTTTGCTCTCTGGAAGAAAGCTAAAGAAGGAGAACCTTATTGGGAAAGCAGGTGGGGTAAAGGCAGACCTGGCTGGCACATCGAGTGCTCTGCAATGAGCTGCAAACATCTTGGTGACTACTTTGATATTCATGCTGGCGGAAATGATTTGATATTTCCTCATCACGAAAATGAGATTGCACAAAGTGTTGCTTCTAATAATAAACCGTTTGTTAAATACTGGCTTCACTTTGGGTTTTTAAATATTGAGCGGGAAAAAATGTCTAAATCGCTTGGAAACTTTTTTACAGCCAGAGATGTACTTACCCGTTATTCCGCTGAAGTAATAAGATTATTTTTTGCGCAGGCATAT